>CALMHE010000131.1 GCA_937863865.1 uncultured Anaerolineaceae bacterium
GCCCTTCTGGAAAGTGACAAAAAGCCCCAGCTTTCCGTAATAACGGGGAATGCCGGCAGGAGCCGGGCGTTTGCATTCGGATCCGGTAAGACTTGCATGTGTGACGCAGCGCATCCACTCGCGTAGTTCGATCCCTCCGGGCCCGCGGGCATAATCCGCCCATTCGCGGAGCGGGTCGTCGGCCGGCGCCTGCCGGAGCGCGAGGAGGGCCAGGGCGATGATCAGGGCGACTGTAACTCTTAACAAGGTAGCCAGGATGCCGGCGGCAACATCTCCCCATTGATTGCCGGAGAGGGAGAATAACATATTGCCTGCATGGAATATGGCATAAAAAAGACCCATCAAACCCAGCGCAATAAAGAAACATAAAATGATTTGCTGTGATTTGGCAGGTTTTGCCTCTCCGGTTTTCATTGGATAACGCTGCAGCATCCGACGGTCGAAGGCTTCGTTTGCCGGTTTAATCACCCGATGGGAAAACCATTTGACATGATTCGCCTGGCTGATGAGGTTGTAAAACCATGAGGTGGGTGGATTGTCGCTTTCCACCATTTCAACCTTAAAGCGGTCCGACCAAGCCAACAGAGGACGCCAGACCAGTTGATCCAGCAGGACAACAGTCAGTACCAGGGCAATCACCCCATATCCAATGGCGGCATAATTACTTTGATTGGCAGCTTCATGCAGGTAGGCTCCAAGACCCGGCAGACGGAAATCTTTGGAGCCAACCGTGAAAATCTCAGCCGCCATCAGGAAAAACCAGCCACCAGCCCACGACATCATGCTGTTCCAGATCAGGCTGATCATGCCAAAGGGCAGTTCCAATTTGCTGAAACGCATCCACCCGTTCAGCCGGAATATCGAGCTGGCTTCACGCAACTCCTTGGGTATGGTTGTCAGGGATTGAAACCAGGCAAAAGTCAGGTTCCAGACCTGGCTGGTAAAAATCAATACAATGGATGCAATCTTGGCTGCAATTCCTTCGGGTAGAATTGCGCTTAAGCTGAGCAGGACAACCGGCAGGAACGATAGGATGGGTACGCTCTGAAGTACATCCAGCAGAGGCATCAATAATTGTTCAGCCCGTTTATGATAGGCTGCCGCCCGTCCATAAATCAATGTGAATAAAATGGAAAGTGCATAAGCAACAGTCATCCGCCCGACTGAAAGAGCGGTATACAGGGGTAATTTATTTGGTAATAAGGATATTTCAGGTCCAAAAATCACCTCCGGGGCTCTGATTGCCAGGCGGATGCCAAAAACCAATAATGCTGCAATCAGGAGGATAGCAAGGATATCCCCCCAGGTGATTGACCGGTTTCTATGCTGGTTTGTATTGAATATTCGAGAATTCTGCGCCATTTGACCGGCACCTCCAGCTTGTCATTACCTGGATATGCAGATCAACGTGTTTGCCACCCAGGATTACAGGAAGGTATGACCCTGCCTTTGTTGATCAGATGTATCAGGGGCAGGGTTATCCTCGGATTGCCGCAAAGGATTGTTTTCCATGAGGAATATTATAAACCATCCCTGTGGAAAAACATCCCAGGGTGGAAAATAAATGGATCGGCTGGATTATTATTCAGGCATCAAACCCAGGTCCCGTAATTGTCTGACTAATATTTCCTGATCCGGACGGGACAGGGGTTCCAATGGCGGGCGAACCTCGATCCAGACATCATCATGATACCGCACTGCCAGCAGACCCTTAATCGCAGCTGAGAAGGATGTGTAGGGAAGAAAGACAAGTGCCCGAGCCAACAAGTCCTGGCATGGACGGGCATCCTCACCGGCAAGAAAGGTTTGTTCCAACTTTTTCGATTGCACACCCAAAATGTTGGACTCGGCAGAAATGCAGCCGGCGCCGCCTGCTTCCAGACAGTCCAGTTGAAAATCATCGATCCCCGCAAATATATCCATCATTGGATATCGTTTACACATGCCCACAAGGTTGTTCAGGTCACCCGAGCTGTCCTTCACCCCTCCGAGTTTTTCTCCAACCTTATCCTGAAGACGATCGAGCAATTCAAATGTAATGGGAACCCCGCTGATCTGGGGAAGGTGATACAACAAGGCTTTTTTTCCTTTTGGTACAGCTTCGGTAAACACCTGGAGGAAAAATTCCATCAACCCTTTTGTGGTCACACAACGGAAGAAAAATGGCGGAACGATCAAGACACAATCCGAACCCAACTCAAAGGCAGTCCGGGTGCAAACGATGGTATCTTTCAGACTGGCACAGCCGGTTCCGGTCATCAATTTAAGGTTTGGGGCTGCTTCACGGGCGGCAGCCACCAGTTCCGCTCTTTCACACAAATCGAAAGATTGACCTTCGCCAGTGGTGCCGTTAATCAATAAACCATCCACGCCATCCTGGATCAGAACCCGGATGTGTTTTTGCAAACGGTCCAAATCAGGATTCCCATTGAACAAGGGTGTGGCGACAGCAGTGAATACGCCAAAAAAAGTATGTTCGGTGGACATGTCGATCCTCTCGTCAAGGTTATGGATAAGTAAATGATATTCGTGAAACAGAAAGCAAGTGTTTTAATTCTACATATATTTCCGAATTTTATTTGATATTACTGGTAAATGGGATAACCCCGGAATGATTGTCATTCCGGGGTTTTATTAATGAACTGATCGGTGGGTATTGGATTATGCTTTATTGGCAATATCATTCTTCGCCCGTTCGATGAAATCAACCACCGGCATTGGTCCGGGATTATCTCCATTCCTCAATCGAAGGGCAACCTGATGATTTTCAACTTCCTTGTCGCCAATCACCAGCATGTAGGGGATTTTTTGGTTTTGAGCATTACGAATTTTTGCATTCATTCGTTCCCCGCGGTCATCCACCATCACACGGAGACCAGCCTGACGTAACTCTCCGGCGATCTTTTTGGCATAGTCCAGATGCCGGTCGGCAATGGGAATCAATGCAACCTGGACGGGTGACAACCAGACCGGGAAGGCACCAGCATAGTGTTCAATGAGGACGCCAAAGAAACGTTCCAGGCTGCCCAGCAAAGCCCGGTGGATCATATAGGGACGATGTGCCTGCCCATCCTCACCGATATATGTCAAATCAAATCTTTCAGGCAGGTTGAAATCAAATTGGATGGTTGACAGCTGCCACTCCCGCCCAATGGCATCATTGACCTTAAGGTCTATCTTGGGACCATAGAAGGCTCCACCACCGGCATCAACGCTGTAATCGATACCAGCCCGGTTTAACGAAGCTTCCAGGGCTTCCTCGGCAGCACTCCAGCGTTCCGGTTCACCGACTGATTTTTCAGGCTTGGTACTGAGATAGGCATGGATGTCTGTGAAGCCAAAACTGCGAAGAATGTGCAGACTGAAGCTTAACACAAAATCAATTTCATCCGGCATCTGGTCAGACCGGCAGAAATGATGGGCGTCATCCTGAGTAAAGCCGCGCACCCGCATCAAGCCGTGCATGACACCACTGCGTTCGTACCGGTAGACAGTTCCCTCCTCTGCATACCGGATTGGCAGGTCGCGGTAGGAGCGCAGGGAATTTTTATAAATGTAGATATGGAACGGGCAGTTCATCGGTTTCAGATAGTACTGTTGCCCATCAATGTCCAATGGAGAGTACATGTTCTCTTTATAAAAACCGAGGTGACCGCTTGTCTCCCAGAGTTGGGATTTTCCGATGTGAGGGGTGTAGACAAAATCATACCCGGATTTCTCGTGCTCCTCGGACCAGAAATTTTCAACCAGTTTACGGATTTTGGCACCTTTGGGATGCCAAAGGATGAGTCCAGCTCCAATTTCATCCACTGTACTGAAGAGATCCAGGTCGTGACCGATCTTTCGATGATCCCGTTTTTTAGCCTCCTCCAGGCGCCACAGGTAGTCTTTTAACTCCGCAGGAGTATTCCAGGCGGTGCCATAGATGCGCTGGAGCATGGGACGTTTCTCATCCCCCCGCCAGTAAGCACCGGCAATCGACAGAAGCTTGACCGCTGCTGGATTGATTTGTGAAGACATTCCCACATGCGGACCCCGGCATAGATCCGTGAAACAGCCGTTGATATAGATGGAGATCTCGGGTTTTTCTGAGACCGGATTTCCATCCTCGTCCAGAGTCCCTTCCTCCAAACCGGCAATTAATTCCAGCTTGTAGGGTTGGTCATGGAATATTTGTTTGGCTTCCTCCGCACTGATCACGCGTCGTTCAAACTTGACTCTGGATTGAATGATGCTGCGCATTCTTTTTTCGATTTTTTCCAAGTCTTCGGGTGTCAACGGACGCGGTAAATCGAAGTCATAATAAAAACCGTCCTCAATGGCAGGACCGATGGCAACCTTGCCGTCCGGGAATTGTTCCAGCACAGCCTGAGCCATGATGTGTGCAGTGGAATGCCGAATCCGATAGAGTTCAGATTCTTCGTATTTTTCTTTTTGTTCCGACATTTTTACCTCCATTCCAATGTTTCCTTCAAATAAAAAAACCCTCAACCCATGGGGCGAGAGTTTTTGTTCACGCGGTTCCACCCAATTTGATCCAGATGGCTGGATCATCTTGATTTGCTGATAACGGGGCGACCGTTCACCATACTTGGGGTTAACCCTTTTCCGGATACCGCTCGCAGGTGGTTTTCATTGTGCATTTTCTGAAGGAACTTTCATCCGGTGATTCCTTCTCTCTGATGAATATCAACACAATTACTCGTCCTGGTCAGAGCGTTTTATTAATTTTGTCCATTATACATCAAGAAAACAAATAAAGCTACTGGTTAATCTTATTGGAGTAAAAATTTACAAAACTGATATTTGAAAAAAAAGGAGTAGGCAGGTATAATTAAAATAATCATAGAAATTGCACAAATTATCGTTGAATTCATCGCAGGGGTGTATAGATCTACTGATTGTCTGTTTGATACTGGTGTAGTACTGAGTCAAATAAATGATCAAAAAGAAAGCAATTGGGCAATCTCTCGTTGAATTTGCACTAATCATCCCAATCCTTCTCTTGCTAATATTGGGGGCATTGGAATTGGGTCGCCTGTTTTACATCAAGGTGGCACTCCATAATGCTGCAAGAGAGGGGGCTTATTATTTAACTTACAACCCCGGCGATATTGAGGGAATGAAAGGTGCAATTGTCATGGAAGGCACCAGTGTTGGCGTCAATATTGATCCTGATAATGACATCACCTGGAATAATTGTTGCAACCTTGGTGATTACGTCGAAGTTGAAGTTCGTCAGGACAATGTATCCTTGTTTATCTTTGGATTCATTACTGGTGAAGTTGACTTAAGCAGCAAGGTTCGGATGATGGTTCAAAATGGAACTTGAAAGTGACATGGTGACATCATCGATTGCTCAAAGAAGGAATCCTGGTCAGGCATTGTTGGAGTTTGCCCTGGTTATTCCTTTATTTATTTTTGCATTCATCATCTTCCTTGATCTGGCATTCATGAGCTCCAATTATATTGCGCTTTCCAACGCGGTACGGGAGGGGACCCGCTATGCGATTGTTCATGAATTTGATGAAGTAAACATTTCCGATGTGGTGTTTCAACACACACCCAGTCTCGATCATGTTGAAATGACAGTGACAGCTTCCAGGGATGAGACCCGGGTTACAGTCAGTGGGACATACAACTATCACCCGATTACACCGGGATTGAAATTATTCCTCGGCGAAGCAGATACGGTGACACTCAGGGTTCAATCCACCGCCACAATTTCGCCCTTATACCAGTGAGATGGCTGGTGATTGGAGATATCCATGCGTACGAAAAATCATTTGAGGACAAAGGGACAAATTATTGTCATCTTTGCGTTGGGTTTGGTGGTTCTGGTGGCCATGGCAGCCCTGGTTCTGGATGGCGGGATGCTCTACTTGAACCGCCGGACAGCCCAGGCAGCGGCGGATGCAGGCGCTCTGGCTGGCGCCCGGGTGATGTGTTATGGCGCAACCTATGATGAGGTTGTGGATACTGCAGAACAGTATGCCATGGATCAAAACAGCGCCAGTGAGGCGACTGCATATGTGGATGACTTTCCAAATGGTGATGTTACTGTGGATGTTAACATGCACCAGGATTCGTTTTTTGCACAGGTGTTTGGAATTAATTATTTGGAAGTGCCCGCCACGGCATCCGCCAATTGTTATCCGCCGGAAGCTGCCAAACATGTTCTTCCAGTTGCCTGGGCATGCCGCGCTCCTGTGGCTGGGTCGGACAGTGATGATTGTACAATTCTGACCCTCGATTGGGAAACGGAGATGAAGCCTCTCATCCGGTCCAACTTCTTTGGTGAAACCGGGGATGTCATCATCCATGGCGAAACGGTAGCCCGCCCCCCATTCATTTTTACTGGAAAGGATGGGAATATAACCCGCCAGGTTTACATAATTATGGACTCGGAGAAGCTGGCAGGGGATATGTATGAAAACTGCATGCCATATGGAACCATTAATTGCGATTTCGATGGTGATGGAATTCTCAATATTGCTGCCGGCGGGGATCGCAGCTGGCTGGCATTGGAAGAGGGAAAAGGTGCTTCTTTCCTGGAAGAATGGTTAAAAAATGGTCTGGCAAATCCTTTGAATATTCACACCTGGCTGGCAGGGGTATCGGGAAATAAAAATACCATCTACAAGACTGTCGAGAGATATGTGATGGCAACAGCATCCAATCCATATAAATTTGCGACCATCCCTGTTTTTAATGATTACTGTATCATGGATCCTCTCGATCCTTCATCCACCTGTCAGGAAAGAGTACATCCTGAAGATACCCGGGTTTATAACGGTACGAATGAAAATTATTTCCATGTCATTGGTTTCGCGGCTTTTTACGTCACCTGTGTGGATGATACTGGACAGGTGTCATGCCCGGCATCCAAAGCTGCCAATCTGCCGGGAAATGCCAAATCCATCGAAGGTTATTTTGTCAGCGGCGCTCCCGTTTCCATTGGTCCGGGTGGACCAGGGGGAGTCGATCTTGGAGTTTATATCGTTTCCTTAACCCGGTAGGCAGACAACCCTGTTGAATCATCGAGAAAAACTTTTCCAGGAGAGTGCACATTGAACAATCGTCTTCGTGGTTCGTTATTATTGATCATCGGTTTTATTCTGATTGTTGCCGGGATTGTGGCGGTTTATTTCCTTACACGCCAGGCTGGCATCTTCGGAAACGTCTCCAGCGAGTCCACGCCCAGCGCTCAGATTGTGGTAAACAAGGCTCTGGTTGTGACTCATGACATGAAACTGGGTGACATCATCCAAGGGGATGACATCACAACTGCTGAGATCCCAACCGAATTTCTTCCCAGGGATTTTATTTCAAATCCGGAGGATGTGATTGGAAAATTCATCAAAGCTGACCTCATCCAGGGTGAAATGCTGCTTCAACATAACGTGGCTGATCCTACAAATAAAACCGGCGATTTGGCATTTATCTTGAGTGATGATCATATTTTGATGGCAATCTCATTTGATGATGTCATGACGCGGGAAAGCATTCCCCAGCGCGGAGATATCATCGATATTTATGTCACCATGAGGGAAACAGTGGACAGTGCCAGCATCCCCAGTGTTGGTGGGAATGAGGCACCAGGATCACAAGAGGCGGGAACGGGTGAGACGGAAGGAACCCAGGTCTCCCGTGCATTTTCCTTCCCTGCCTTTCAAAACCTGGGTGTCACGGCGTTGGTTGCTGATGTGATTACTCAATCCAATCAATCCACGGCAGTTCAACGCGCGGCAGGTTCACCCACCCCAACTCCCTCCCCCCAACAGACAGTGATTAAGGCTTACCTTCTGGCATTAAACCCGCAGGACGCGCTTGTCTTGAAACATCTGAAGGATAATGGAGCAATTTTTGATCTCGTGCTTCGCTCTCCCACCTCAACCCAGACCTTTGAATTCACTCCTGTGACCCAGGAATACATTGTTGAACTGTATGGTTTGGAAATATTGAAATAAAACATCATTGATACATGATCCAGGAGGAATATAGCAGATGGGCTCAAACCAGGAATTGACTTCCGTCGTTCTGATTACTCAGAACGCCAAGTTAATCAAGGAAATTCAAAGAGCTCTTGATCAGGAATCTGGCTTTAATTTATTGAAAAGCATTCAAAAGCCGGATCAATTGGAGGAACTGATTCAAGTTGCCCATCCCGGGATCATCCTGTTGGATTTTCAATTGGATAAAACGGAATCCATCCTGAGGGTCATTGACGAAATTGCATCCCGTTTTTTGAGTGCAGCTGTGGTGACCATCCTGCCTGAAACCCAGGTTCAATTA
The DNA here is from genome assembly GCA_937863865.1 of uncultured Anaerolineaceae bacterium. Classification (GTDB taxonomy): domain Bacteria; phylum Chloroflexota; class Anaerolineae; order Anaerolineales; family Anaerolineaceae; genus CALMHE01. Next base: position 8,296 of record CALMHE010000131.1, read on the forward strand.
TCCGACCAGGTCATCCTGGCTGGTTCCAGGGCAATTCTGTTATACCCATTCTCAGAGGAGAATCTGGTTACAACCTTGAAGCGGGTTCGGGAATTGTTATTCCGAAATTTGGGAATCTCACACGGGCGGCAGGCAATGCCGGTGCGGGCGAAAAAAAACAGGTGTCTGGTGGTATACAGTCCCAAGGGAGGAGTTGGCTGTACATCGGTGGCGATTAATCTCGCAATTGCGCTTCACCAACAGGTAAAAGAGAAAGTATTGCTAGTGGATGGCAGGCATGCATTGGGTCATGTTGCATTAATGCTAAACCTGAGGACCGGAAATTCCATCACCGACCTGATATCGAATGTGGGAAAATTGGATGAAGCTTTGATCAATCAGGTGGTTGTTGATCATTCCTCCGGCATATCCATTCTTGCCAGCCCGATGGGATTTGACAAGGGTCATGAATTTCGACCGGAGGATTTATTTAAAGTCATTCAAGTTTTAAAAACAATATATCCCAATTTAATTGTGGATGGAGGATCGCACCTGGATGACAATCTGGTCACATATATGGATATGGCTGATGGGATCATACTCGTGGTGAATCCCAACCTGGCATCGCTGCGGGATGGGCGTCAATTTTTGAACTTCAGTCAAACCCTTTCCTATTCCGAGGAGAAGGTAATGATTGTCCTCAACCAGGCAGGTCACAAGGCGGATGTAAAACTCAGTGATATTGAAAAAGCACTTCATTCAACCATCCTTGGAACCATCCCTGTCGATGAAGATATGATGCTGAGCTGCCTGAATGAGGGGGTACCCATCATCCTGAAAAAGCCAAACCATCCCATCAGTAAAGCTATTAAAACCTTGTCAACCGCTGTCACCCATTCCATTTCATCTTTATCCTCACAATCGACAGATCAAATCAATCCATCATCGGATGTGTTACGGAAGTCATCATATTTGGGATAGGAGAAATTGAGAGGTTTGGAGTGATTGATCAACTCATAAATTCACCCCTATTTATTATCGCTGTCGTCAGCGGTTTGGGCATCATCCTGGTCGGATTGGGTATTTTACTGATCCCAACTCAGTCCAAAAGCCGCCTGGATCAATTTGTTGAGAATTCAACCGGTGATATAAGATCTCATGGAATTCAGAAAAAAGATACATTGAAAGGCTTCCGTCTCCGGTTTAATAATTTTTTATCCTTTTTATCCTCCCCAACATTACGCATCAAGCTTGCCAGTGCCCATTGGCAAATATCGGATCATGAATATTTATTTTTACAAATCCTGGGGACAATCATTGGACTCGGAATTGGTTGGTGGATTTCCAAATCGGTTATTGGCGGTATTGGACTGGCGATATTAATGTATATCCTGCCTGGTATGATCCTCGTTCGCAGTGTTGAAAACCGGCGGCAAAAATTTCAAAATCAATTGCTGGATGCCCTGGTATTGATTCGGGGCGCAATCCAATCGGGTTACAGCCTGCTCCAATCTCTTGACCTGGCACAACAGGAGATGGCTGTACCGGCATCAGAGGAATTTGGACGGGTGGTGCGTGAGGTACAACTGGGGCTGCCCCTTAACCAGGCGTTATTGAATTTATCCGCCCGGATGGAAAATGATGATCTCTACATGGTGGTTACATCCATTATTATTAATCTACAGGTTGGCGGTAATTTAACCACCATGTTGAATGCAGTTACTGACACAATCCGTGCGCGGATTTACCTCTTTGGTGAAATCCGGGCGTTGACCTCTTATGCCCGTTATGCTGCGCTTTTACTTTCCCTGATGCCATTCCTGACCGGGCTGACTATTTTCTTTCTCAATCCGTCATATTTTGATAAAGTCCCCGAATCATTGGCATCCCAGTTAATTTTAGCGTTTGCAGCCATCCTGTTGATTCTTGGCAATATTTGGCTGCGAAGAATCGTAAAAATTAAGGTTTAGCATATTAATGCGGAGAATCGGAAGAAAATGGATTTGTTAATTATCGGCGTGCTCATAGCAATATTCATTACCTTTGTCGGGATCGCCATCGCATTTGTGAGTTTCCGGGTGTTTCGGGGTGATCAAGTCAGCACGCGGCTTCAGGAATATGTGGTCGCACCGAGTGCGACCGGATGGGTCCGGGCTGAAGTCGAGGCTGATCCTGACTTGTTAAAGGGATCCTTGCTTAAAAGAACTTTCTCTCCCATCTTTCATAGAATAATTTCCTTTCTGGGTAAACTTATCTCCCTGGCTTCGGTTGAACAATTAAATTGGAAACTTTCCATTATCCGGAACCCAACGAATTTGAAAGCTCTGGAGTTCAACGGCTTGCGACTGATTGTATTTCTGATGGGAATTGGACTGGCAGTTTTTATTTATCTTGGCGGCAGTACACAAAACCGGTTGAATTTACTTGGAGCACTGGGTGTACTATTGATTTCGCTTATGCTGCCGGAAGTATGGTTGAATTCCCAGGTCCGAAAAGCTCAAACTGAAGCTCGAGCCGGTCTCCCGGATGCCTTGGACATGCTTTCAGTATGTGCATATGCCGGACTGGGATTTGATCAGTCCCTGCAACGGGTGAGTGAATACTGGCAAACCACTCTTGGCAATGAATTCAGGCGGGTTGTCAATGAACTGGAACTGGGAGTTTCGAGGACGGATGCATTAAGGCATTTGAGTGACCGGTTGAAAGTACCGGAATTATCCACGTTTGTAACGATCATCATTCAAGCTGACCTCCTTGGGATGCCCATCGCTGATGTCCTTCACGGTCAGGCGGAGCAAATGCGTCACATCCGGCAGTTTAAAGCCAAGGAAGGTGCGAATCGCCTGCCAGCCAAAATGATTATCCCCCTGGCTTTTTTGATCCTGCCTGCCCTGCTGGCAGTCATTTTTGCACCGATCATTCCCTCATTGCTGGGTCTTTTTGGGGGATTTTAATCGTTAATATTTAACGAACATGGAAACCAAAGGTATTTCTGGATGACGGAAAATAACACCCCCAAGAATAATAAATTAAGCTCAAAAGAGATTGAATCCGGTGACATGACCGAAAATATTGCAGCCGTGGATGGGGATTTATCGGGTGATGCTTCCTATCAGGAATTGTTGGAATATTATCAGAATGCTGAATGGAATCAATGCATCCCATTATTGGATGAATTAATCTCAAGATATCCAGATAAACCTTTTCTGCAGGAATTGCGGGCTGATGTTGATATGAAATTAGTGCTCTCGAATATGAGGGAGGAAGAAGCGAAATCGAAAAGAAAAAAAAAGATCATCCGATGGGTCGCCATTATGGGGTCCTTGATCATAATATTTCTGGGGACTATCATCTTTTTAAAGCAGGCAACCATAAAGTATCAACAGGAGATCAATGCGTATCAAAACCAGTTGAAGGAAGCTCAATTGGAAAACATTTATCTACTGGAAAGCCAGGCGCGTTCCTCTCTCCAGGCAGGAAAACCGGATGCCGCCCTGGAGATCATTACTAAAATTGAAGAGCTGGATCCATATTACAAGCCGTTGGAAAGCTTGCGGAAAGAGGTGGATGAACAACTGGCATTGGTTAATTTATATGATCAGGCAATGGCAGCCATGTCCAGGCAGGAATACGATGACGCTTTGGGTATTTTTACCCAGATTTATGCATCCAATTCGTACTTTCGGGATGTTGTTTATCAAATTGAATGGATTAACAACCACAAGAAAGTTATGCGGTTTATTGCTGATGGAGAAACTGCCTACAGCCAAAAGAAGTGGGAGGATGTCATCACTGCTTACAATGAAGCTCTCACCCTTGATTCCTCCATCAATTCACAAAAAATCAAAGATCAATTGTTATATGGCTATCTAAACAGCATTATCGAGACTTTAAGCCAGGAAGAGCCCACGATTGAGGAGTTGGAAAGATCAGGTACTTATTATCGGAAAGCCATCGCTTTAATTCCCCAAAACCGTGACTATATTGCTGAGAGGGAGAATTTACGCATTCTGAGTCGGGAATTATTGATATCCAAAAATTATCAAACAGCGAAGACTATTTTAAAGGATCCGAACCATTCCAGGGCAACCGTTGCCAAAGCGATTAAATTTCTACAGACAGCCAGCGAATTGGCGCCAGATGACCAGGTTTACAAGACTGAATTGAGCAAAGCGGAATTGTATCAATCAGCCCTGCAATACATTGACCAGACAAAAATGCCCCAGGCAATTGCAGTTCTGGAGGATTTGGCAAAATTTGACCGCGGGTATCCCAATGGCATGGGACCCAACCTGCTGTATGAGGCATATGTCATCAACGGATTGAAATTGTATCGGGATGGTTTCTATATGGACGCGCGCATCAATTATGAGAATGCAGAGTTGATCGCCTGGGAAAACCGGGACAATAAAATGCAGCTATTCCTGGTGCAAATCAATCTTGGAAAAACCATTGGAAAACTTGAAAATTACCCGGATGCGGTTTCTTACATCGAGTATGCCTTGAAAACCATCGATGATACGGTACAGGCAATTGATGACCGGGTTTTTAACGAATTATTGATCAGGGCTAAAGATCTCTCAAGTAAAAAAGAATATTTCGAAGCTTATTCAGCTTATTTGGAATTACTGGATCAGCCGGATGCGTTGTTCACATTCCAGGATGTATATGTCAATTCAGGGACCACATTAATCTACCTGGCGGATCAATATCAATCCACCATTGAAGCCATTCAACTCTACAACGAGGTGGAATTTCCAATGATCACGCGGAGCCAGCCAGTCTCCATTCCAACCATTCCATAATTTACCTGTTTTCATCTCGTGCGGGAGATTTCAATGTTTACAAACCGACCAGCCATTAAAAAAGAGAATCACAACCTGAATGGATCCACACCATCGGACTTGAGTTCCGGTATGAACCCCAACGATCAGGAAACTGTCATCCGGGAACTGGTTCAAAGACGTCTGCTTTCTGATACCAATGGTGAGGTGCCATTGGATGATCCAGTCAAGTTGCGGCAGTTGATTGAGAAAATTTTCAATGATATTCTCGTCGAAAAAAACCTGCTTTTGAACCGGGAAGAGCGCAATCGATTACTGGAGAGCATTATTTCAGAGATAACTGGATACGGTCCTTTAGAACCGCTGTTGAAGGATCCTGAGATCACTGAAATTATGGTGAATGGTGCCTCGGATGTCTATGTCGAACGATTTGGGTTGATTGAATACACCCCCGTCAAGTTTGATGACGAAGCCCACCTGCGCAGGATCATTGACCGCATTGTTGCTCCCATCGGCAGGCGAGTGGATGAAGCTTCCCCGATGGTTGATGCCCGTCTGCCAAATGGTTTCCGCGTCAATGCCACCATCCCGCCATTGTCATTAAACGGAGCAGTCCTGACGATTCGAAAATTTGCAGTTAAAGCATTCACAGCTGAAGACCTGATCAACAATGAATCCATGCCTGCCTCATTGGTAAGTTTCATCAAAGCCTGTGTGGAGGCGCGGATTAATACAGTCATATCCGGTGGGACTGGCACTGGAAAGACGACTTTATTGAATGTCATGTCGGCATTCATTCCATCCAATGAACGAATCATTACAATTGAAGATGTTGTTGAACTGCAGCTCAGTCAGAGGCATGTTGTCCGGCTTGAAAAACGTCCCCCCAATGTGGAGGGCAGGGGTGAGATAACCATCCGGCAGCTGGTAATCAATGCCCTGCGTATGCGCCCTGACCGGATTATTGTTGGTGAGTGCCGTGGTGGTGAGGCTCTGGACATGCTTCAAGCGATGAATACGGGTCATGATGGTTCCATGACAACTGTCCACTCCAACAGCCCGCGTGATGGGCTGCGGAGAATCGAGGTCATGGTATTGATGGCAGGAATGGACCTGCCCTTGAAGGCAGTACGGGAACAAATCGCATCCTCCATTGACTTGATTATTCACCTGGAAAGGATGAAGGATGGCAGCCGGAAGGTCGTTCAGGTCACGGAAGTTCAAGGCTTGGAAGGGGACACCATCATCCTTCAGGATATTTTTGTTTACCAATATACGGCAAGGCGCGATGGCAAGGTGGTTGGGAAATTAATTTCGACCGGTTTGCGTCCGAAGTTTATCTCCAAAATAAAGGCTTATGGGATTGACCTGCCGGAATGTGTTTTCTCCAAGGGATAAATTCAGCAAAAAAACCAATGAAATCCAACACATCATCATGGATATACATTATAATTATTTTAAGTTTACCGATCAGGTCAAGTTTTAGGTATCATTCCAGGGCATAAATTCATGAAAAAGATTCTTGTCCCATTGTTCCTGCTCATGATTTTTCTCAGTCCATTGAACATCCGGGATGTGAAGGGTGAAATTCATCCATCTCCGAAGAAAACCGGGAGTCAACAGGAAGCGGTTTCCATTTGCAGGAACAGGGTGAATATTCCGATTTCAGAAATGCATTGGATTTATGTTCCTCAATTTGCTTCCGAGCTGCATACGGATTTGCAGCTGGCTTTCCTTGCAGGGCAGTTGATCTCCAATGGATCCGTGGATGCATCTTCATGTCCTGCCGGGGGTTTGCGCCTGGATGGGTATGCAAATGCCTGTGGTCTGGCTGCATCCAGCGAGCTGGTTGGTGAACTGCAAAATGATTTTGATGAGCAAATCTTACAGGCATGGAAGGATTATGGCGTTCCCCCGGTCCTGCTTAAACAAATGATCCGTTATGAAAGCCAGTTTTGGCCTGGCAAGTGGGGTGAGTATCATTATGGTCTGGGACATCTGACATACTTTGGCGCCCACACCTCACTCTACTGGCGTCCTGAACTCTATAAGGAGTTATGTGGCGTTTCCGGGAGTTGTGAAGGTGATATTGATTTTCAACAAATCAATTATCTTCTTAATCTGATGGATGCCTATTGTCCCACCTGTAAAAACAAGATTGACCTTGTCAAAGCACAAAACAGCATTGCCTACCTGGCTGAGGCGGTGTATGCCCATTGTGAACAGACTGCCAGAATTGTTTATAATGCGACCAAAACCTCGCCAGGTCTGGTGGTGGATTATCCGACCATATGGAAATTAACATTAATGAATTACAATGTCGGTCCCACCTGCGTATTTAATTCCATGCGGTCTGCATATAATTTTACACAAAGTAAAGTGACCTGGTGGGATGTGGGTCATTTCACCGGGGATGATCAGTGCAAGAGGGGCATTTATTACGCCAACCAGATTACTGAAAAATTCTATAACTTCCCAACTGAGTAAGCGATCGCATACTTTCTCAATAAGGACTGGTTGGAAAACTTATCCAGCCGGTCTTTTTTTATTCTCCCAAACTATGTTTGATCTTTTAATTTCCTCGAAACGGTCTGTAAAGACATTAACCAGTTTGGGATCAAATAGAATGTACGCGGATTCCTGGATTAATTTTAACGCCTCATCCATCCCGACAATTGACTTGTATGTCCTGACGGTCGTCAGGGCATCAAACACATCGGCAATGGCACAAATCCTCCCACCTAAAGGGATTTCCTCGCCTTTGAGGTGATTGGGATAACCGGAGCCATCCCACCTTTCATGGTGGGTCAGTGCAATTTTGGCAGCAATTTGAAGAATCGGAGTGGGTGAATCGTCGAGGATTTTTGCGCCATCCAGGGTATGCCGCTCAATCATTGTCCGTTCGGCATCATCATATTTTCCCGACTTCAACAGGAGGTAATCCGGTATAAGGACTTTACCAATGTCGTGCAATTGGCAGGCAGTCGAAATTAATTCATTATCCTGCTGACGAATATTCATTGCATCACCGATAACCAGACAATACCGGCGGATGCGTTCAATATGGGGACGGCAATCCCATTCCCTGATTTCTGCCAGGTATGCCATTCGCAGGACAAAATCGAGCGGTTCCTTTGACCGGATTTTCTCAAAGTAATCCAACATGAACAACCTCCCATTCAGTTTGAAAACCCTCGATAATGGATACAAGATGGGTCGATTAATGATCCATGAGAAGAGGTTAACAAATAGAATTCATTTTGTCAAGCGTTTCTTTGATGGGAAAACAGGGATTTTTTTATTTTTAATAATTAAATTGATTTTTTCAAAAACGATCTGATTATAAAAACCAAAAACACAAGTTAGTTGTTTTGAAGTATTACTTAGTTTTTCAATTTTTTTATAGAAATTTTTCCAATTTCTTTCCACATTTATTGTTGGTGAAAGCTCATATATTTCTTTTTCTGAAAGATTTTCTAAATTGAATTTAATTCTTTCCGTTATTTGTCTGCTCTCTTCAATATATTCTTCTATCCTACCATCTATATCCCCTAAAAGGAATAATGAAGGTCTCCCTGCTCTTTTGTTAATCCATTGTTTTTTTAATAAGCTATTAATAGTATCGTAAAT
>CALMHE010000132.1 GCA_937863865.1 uncultured Anaerolineaceae bacterium
TCGTAATAATGCGGCTTCCAGACCCACATGTAGGGGTGCAGGTAGCGCTCATCCAGCCCGTCGCCGTAGGATTCCTTCTGGGCGCGGGTCATGATCTCGCACAACTCCTCTGCGGACAGCTCGGCGGATTCGCGGCGCTCGAAAACCTCCTTCTCGAAAAGGAAGCGCGAGTAGATGTCCACCACCACCTGCGAATCGTTGATCAACGCGGCTTCCAGGATCGCCAGGCGCTCGTCATCCGAGGCGGCGTTTTCCAGCACCGCGCTGGAGACAATCGTCTCGCACATGATCGAAGCGGTCTCCGCCATGGTCATGGGCGTGCGGTGCTGCAGCTCGGTGCGCCCCGCCGTGTACATGCAGTGATTGTGATAGCCGTGCCCCAGTTCGTGCGCCAGCGTGCTGACCACGTCCAGCGAGCCGTCAAAGCTGAGCAGGATGCGGGATTCCTCAACCGAAGGCACCGACATGCAGAACGCCCCGGCGGTCTTCCCGGCGCGCTGCTCGGCGTCAATCCAGTTGTGCGCAAAGGCGCGCTCGGCAAACGCCGCCAGGTCGGGCGAGAAGCGTGCAAAATTCTCCAGCACAAAGGCGCGCGCCTGGTCCCAGGTGTAGGTCCGGTCGGCGGACCCAGCGGGGGCGAAGAGATCCCACCATGCCAGGCGTTCCTTGCCCAGGCGGCGGGCTTTGGCGTGGAAGTAGCGCCGGAACATGGGCAGGCTTTCGCGCATGGCAAACAGCATGGCGTCCAGGGTGGGTCGGTCAATCCGGTTGATGTCGAGGGCGGAGTGGAGGCAGTCGGTGCGCCCGCGCCGCTTGTTGAGCGTGTTCACGGTGCCCTTGATGCCGTTCATTGCCGCGGCAACCGGCTCCTTCAGCGCCGCCCACGCCTGCAATTCGGCTTCGTAGGCGCGCCGCCGGACGGATTCGTCGGGGTGGCCGCGCAGGTTGATGATGGCGGGCATGGGCAGCTTTTGCACTTTGCCGTCCAGTTCCAGGTCCATCGTGTACTGCGAGACGACGGTGCTTTGCAGCTTGTTCCAGGCATTGGCGCCGCTCAGATTCAGTTCGGTGGCAATATCCTCCTCCGGCTGGCTCATCAGGTAGCGGCTCTGTTCGGCGATTTCCTTCAGGAAGAAGGCGTGTTCGTGCGCCGCGCCCGGCAGCCGGGTGATTTCCGGCAAGGCGGGTGCCAGCCTGCCGATCCACGCCACCAGGCGGGTCTCCAGTTTCTCCAGCTCCACCCCGGCAATCTCCAACTCGGAGAGCTTGCGCAGGGCTTCCTTGTTGAAGGAATCGGTGGTGACGAAGGACTGGACGTAGGCAAACAGGGTGTGGGCGCTGCGGCGGATGGCGTTGTAGCGCTCGATCAGCCCGCCCACCTGCTCAGCCAGCAGGCTGGCGCCGCTGGAGGCTTCCAGCGCCTCGGCGCCGGAGAGGAAATTGCCCAGCTCCGCCACGGCAGCCTTGAGGGCTTCAAAATCGGCGGCAAATTCGGGCGAGGAAAGGGAGGGATAAACGTTGGTCAGGTCCCAACGGTGAGGGGTTTGATTGGTCATGGCAGGGTCCTTTAAGGGGGAATATGATGAAATTATACACCCGGCGCGATTTGCGGAAGCTGTTCGCCGGTCAGCCGGTGCGGATTGTATCGCAGGGTGTGATTTTCGGGGGATATGACAATATCATTGCCCGGCACCCGCGCCTGGGCAAAATGCTGCGGTCCGGGCTGCAATGGCTGGAAAAGACCCCGCTGCGCTGCCTGGGTCTGTCGCACGTGTGGGTGGTTGAGAAGACAGCGCAGACGGGTTAATTGCATCCATTAATCGATCAGGGCGATATATTTCTCCAGCCGTTGACCGATGATGCCGATGCTGTTTTGCCAGAATTCCGGCTGGCGGATGTTGATGCCGAATCCGTCGGCAATTTCCGCCGCCCGATCCATGCCGGTGCCGGCAAGCAGCGCCTTGTACTGCGGGATGAATTCCGTCCCGCGCTGCTGATAGATGGCGAACAAGCCAATCCCAAACAGCAGACCGAAGGTGTAGGGGAAGTTGTAGAACGACAGAAGGGCATCGTAATAATGCGGCTTCCAGACCCACATGTAGGGGTGCAGGTGGTTCTCATCCAGCCCGTCGCCGTAGGATTCCTTCTGGACGCGGGTCATGATCCCGCACAGGTCGTCGGCGGAAAGCTCGGCTGACTCGCGGCGCTCGAAGACTTCCTTCTCGAAGAGGAAGCGGGAGTAGATGTCCACCACCACCTGCGAATCAGTGATCAGAGCGTTGTCCAAAATCGCCCGGCGTTCGTCGTCCGAGGCGGCGTTTTCCAGCACCGCGCTGGAGACGATTGTCTCGCACATGATCGAAGCGGTCTCCGCCATCGTCATGGGCAGGCGGTGTTGAATCGGGGTGCGGTTTGCCTGGTACAGGCAGTGGTTGTGGAAGGCGTGACCCAGTTCGTGCGCCAGGGTGTTGACCCCGTCCAGCGAGCCGTCAAAGCTGAGCAGGACACGTGACTCCTTCACCGCCGGCAGCGGCATGCAGAATGCCCCGGCGGTCTTGCCGGCGCGCTGTTCAGCGTCAATCCAGTTGTGGGTGAAGGCGTGGTCGGCAAATTCCGCCAGTTCCGGCGTGAATTTGTTGAAGTTCTCCAGAATGAATTGGCGGGCTTCCTCAAAGGTGTAGGTGCGGGTCACCCGACCGACGGGGGCGAACAGATCCCACCAGGGCAGGCGTTCCCTGCCCAGCAGCCGGGCTTTGGCATGGAAGTAACGGCGGAACATCGGCAGGGACTGGCGCACCGCGGAGAGCATGGCTTCCAGTGTGGCGCGGTCAATGCGGTTGATATCCAGCGCCGAGTGCAGGCAGTCGGTGCGCCGGCGGTGCTTGTTGAGGGTGTTGACGGCGCCCTTGATGCCGTTCATGGCGGCAGCCGCCGGCTCGCGCATTCCCGCCCAGGCAGTCTGTTCAGCTTCGTAGGCGCGCCGCCGCACATCTTCATCCGGGTGGCTGCTCAGGTTGATGTTGGCGGGCATCGACAGTTTTTCAATTTTTCCGTCAAGCTCAAAATCCACTGAATGCTGGGAGACGATTGTATTTTGCAGCTTTCCCCAGCCGTTGGCGCCGGAAAGGTTCAGCTCGCTGGCAAGCTCCTCCTCCGCCTGGCTCATCAGATAGCGGCTCTGTTCGGCGATTTCCTGCAGGAAGAAGGCGTGTTCATGGGCGGCGCCGGGCAGACGGGTCAATTGGGGCAGCCCATCCCCCAGTTTGCCGACCCATGCCATCAGGCGGGTTTCGGTCTTCTCCAGTTCGACGGCGGCGATCTCATACTCGGAGAGCTTTTTGAGCGCCTCCTGGTTGAACGAATCGGTGGAGACGAAGGAGTAGATATAGGCATCGATGGTGTTACCAAGCTCGCTGATGGCGTTGAAACGCTCCACCAGACCGTTGAGCTTTTCGGTCAGCAGGGCGGGTTCGGCGGAGGCATCCAGAATTTCGGCAGTGTCGAGGTAGGCGGACAACTCCGCCACCATGGACTGGAGGGATTCAAATCCGGCGGCATATTCGGGCGAGGAAAGGGAGGGATAAACGTTGGTCAGGTCCCAACGGGGAGGGGTTTGGCTGGTCATGGGGAAATCCTTTCGGGTTACTCAGTAGGAAAATTATACACCCACCGCGGGGGGAGGGTGTTTCAATTCATTTTGGATTTTAGAGATTAGAAATCTCGTTAGTCAGTGGATAGATTAACAGAAGGTTTCAGGTTCTTATCTTCGTTAACGACGTCGTTTTCTTCGTGGGATGGCAGATATGATGATCAAAATTATGAAAATAGGTAATATCCCCATCATTCCAAATAATTCAATCACATCTTTAGCAATGTCAGGACAAAAGATAAAAAACGCAAGCCCAATTCCAGCAAATAAGGCAAGATTATACAAAAAGTCTTTCATGTTATCTCCCCGATTTTTTATATACGATAATAGATAATTTTTATATTAACCTCTGAAGAATCATCAAGTTATAATCGTTATCAATTCTCTATTTTTGTATTACCATGTCAAATTCTAGAATTCCCAAACCCTTAAAATATTGATACGTTCCATCATAAAATTCAGGCAGACGAGTTCTGTCATGTGGATCTCCCCGGGGGACAAAGAGAATCATTCCCTGCCGAGCGCGTGTTAACAGGACTCGATAAGCATTTTTCAGATAATTCTGCTTATCCGAATCATGGATCGCTTGCCATTGACTGCCCCGAAAGGCTTTATAAACCCATTTTCCATGGATATATCTTAAATCTGCGTCCCAGGCAACAGCAGCCCAATCAAGTTCCAGCCCTTGAATATCAAACTCGGTGGCAATTCCTTCCAGGGCATATGATGAGCGCACATCATTTTTATCGTCAAGAAACCAGTGCGCAACATCGATTTTTGCATTAACAAAGATTCCCTCTGGGCGCAAGCGAGCAGCTCCAGAACTAGCCAGCAACCCGATTCGCTCACTCCCACGGGCTTGTTTACGTAACCAATTCCTGGCAACGGTGAGATCACGAGTGAGGAAGATTGGATACCGCGAGTGAATTTCCCTGTATAGGTTTTGTGATGTGGAGACATCACAATCTAAGATGGACTTCACCCATGCAGAGACCTTTTCCGCACGATAAGAGCGTACTGATACAGCAAGATGTAGCTCATCAATGATCTCCAATTGGCTTGAGGGAAGATACGCTTCTGGGGCGCTCTCAAGCTGATATTCTGAATCCGTAAGTTGTTGTGAAATATACGTTTTCCAGTGAGGATATTTTTCCCTTAAGGCAATAAACCATTCCTTCAGTCCCGCCTCCCCACGGTTAATTTCCTGCCCGCCACCCACCAGACAAATAATCACAGCCCAATCGGTATGGCGATCCATTACACCAATCAGAAATTCCGGTTCCGACAGATCAAACGATGATTTTCCCCGTTTTCGCTTCATAAAACTTGCTGTCATTGGCTGATCCCATGCTCGCTGTGCTTCATCAAAAATCACGACTTTTTCCAATGGTTGTTTGGGATCTTTGAGATACTCATCTCGAAAAAGGTGAATGTTTTGAATAAAAGATTTTGTTTTTCGGCTGGCATCTTTCCTTTTCACCCTTTTCAAAACTTCATCTCGAACAAGGGCTTCTCTTAACACCGTCACTAATGGACCGTTCCCAGAAAGAAAAACAGCGTGCTCATCTTTATCAACCTGTAAACGACGGTTGGCAATATTTAATCCTGCCAGCGTTTTTCCGGAACCTGGCACGCCAGTAATAAAACAAATGACTTTTTGGTGGTTTCTTTTTGCGTTGTCAATAACCTGATCGATGGCATCGGAAGTCTTACTGAGATTAATTGCGCCAGCTTCTGATCGCGAAATTTCGCCAACATTGTGCCCACGATACAGGGCTTGGGCTGCCTCAATTATTGTAGGGGTTGGTTTATACCGTCCCCGTTCCCACTCCACAGGGTCAACTGGCATGCCTTGAATGGATTGAATGCATTTTTCTATGATTAATGCCAGATTCTCTTGATTCGCAGTGAGTGGCTTATATACACGATCTTCGTATTGACAAAGAGTAGAGTCTCTTGCTGGCGCATCGGTTGCTACCAGAATGGGCACAATGGGGCATGCTTGACTGGTTTCATGGAAATTTTTCAAGTCCAATGCATAATCCATGACTTGATCAATTGCTAATGCTGAATACTGTGTTTCCCCAACTTTAAATTCCAGTACAAAAACGATTCCGTGAATGACTAAAACCACATCGACGCGTTTACCCATCCTCGGAATAGAAAACTCAAAAAACAGATGACCTTGAAACGGAATCAGAGTGCGCTCGAGAAGTCGGATTTCCGCTTGCCAGGCTAGTTTTTGTTGATCTTCCAGGTCAAAGAAGTGTTGTTCTGATAACTTCCCAAAGACTGTGGTGGGATTTTCAAGTAGAAAAGTCTCAATGGTCGATTGATAATACGCCCTACTCATTAAACAAATCCCCGAAATGAATATTCAGAGCATCCACAATTTTCTTAAGACTGAGCACCGATGGATTTCTTTCCCCCCGTTCGATGGCACCAATGTATGTACGGTGTAAACCAGACCTCAGCCCTAGTGTTTCCTGAGAAATTCCTGCCTGTTCGCGTAGAAAACGAATCCGAGCCCCTAAACTCTTCAATACATCGTCGATCATGGCAAGCTCCTGAATTGCTAGATGAAAAAGTACAACCAGGATACCCGCGATGCTACTGTTAGGCTACATACTATAAGTAGCATTTACGCAAAGTGGGATGTACTGTCATTTAACCCTATTGACTTTAATTTTTGATTTATGTTATTCTAACCCTCCCCCCCCTATCTCGGAAAGGAGGATATCTGGATGGCTGAATCTTTTAATAAAATCTGGGAAAAATTGATGGTTGTGCTTACACCCGGCTTGATGATCCCAAATTGGACTGAACTAAAAGGCTATATGGGTG
>CALMHE010000133.1 GCA_937863865.1 uncultured Anaerolineaceae bacterium
CCGAACAGTGGTGTCTCGTGCCGCCAAACTCTTACTGGAACTCAGCAAAGGGGGAGAGGTTCCCATTGACCGGCGGAAGCATCCCAACCACCAGTTAGCCGCCCGGATTGCCACCGTTCCGGAAGCCTTCAGCCGGGCGCTTAAGGTTTTAAAAACCTCGGGTTGTGTTCAAGCTACAGACAAATTATTAATGGTAACCAACACCAAAGGGCTGGAAGAAATCAGCACCCCAAGTCCTTTTATTCATTAATAAATCCAGAGATCTCAAATCTGATTAACTTAAGTCAATGCAATTTCCACAGATTTTTGGTATGGTCAAATCTGGTAGTTTCTCTCATCACATCCTGCGAGGAGGCTTCATGAATTTCATTAAGGAACGATTTCTTTTTCTCTTCTGCTCGACAAAAGGGTTGATACTGGTCGCCATCGCTATGATCTCACTGGTCACAGTCCTGTTTGGAACCCTTTCAGGACCCATGGACGAAATGGGAGTGAAGGATGTGGCTGTTCGCGTCCTTGGCATCGACCTGAATCCGGCTGAGCGGGAGGGGCGCATTATCATTCTCTATCATGCCATCGCCATGGCCGTCGTTGCCATAGAGACCTACCTGATCACTGCGCTGTACAAAGTAAAGAAGGAAGCGCAGGCACGCATCAATGGCACCATCACATTCGGCTATCTTTTATCGATGATATTTGGTTTATGGTTCGCTTATTTTGGTCACAACTATGTCTTTCACGGTCTGTTCATTTCGGGACAGGTGCTGATCTTTTTTGCCGGTGTCCAGTTGTTAATTGTGGTCAATCCCTGGAGCAGGGAGGTACGCATTGATGATCCGGAACGCGCCCATACCCGCAGCGGCGTGGATATGGAACGCGTGGCATTGTTTGTCATGGCTCTTGCCACGTTGATATCGGCATTGTTTGGAGCGGTTCCCGGCTCCCTGTTTGGCAATGGGTTTCAATCCTTCCTGGCGGAGGACATCATCCGCCAGCCGGTCAAACCGGCGCTGGATCGAGCCATCATCGGTCACCTGCATATCATGCTGACCCTGATTGCCGTGGCGCTGACCCTGATTACCAGCCGCTGGTTTGAATTCAAAGGTAAATTACAAAAATGGGCGATGCCATTGTTGATCATCGGGACAATCATCATTTCCATCGGCGTCTGGATGGTGGTTCCCTACCAGCCTGCAGCCCATATTATTATTAATGTTGGATCCATGCCGGTCCTGGTGGCATCCCTCCTGCTGGTCATCTATGGCTGGCGCAGGATCACCCGGGAGAGGCTGGTGCAAACTGGAGACGAACACCCGACATTTCTGAAAAAGCTCTCCGCCCTCTTTCATGACCCCATCAAGTTTGGTGCCCTCTGGCAGATGATCTATATGAATTTTGTGGTCACATTTGTCGGCATCTTCATGGCGGTTAAACTGGATGACATCATCCGCACCTGGAGTCATCGGGAGGAGCGGATTGCCCTGACCGGTCACTGGCATGTGCTTTCGGGCATCATTGCCACCATCATCCTGCTCTATTATGCCGACCTTGCCGGGCTGAAGGGGCGTGCCCGGAAATGGTTTGGCTGGATTGTCATCCTGGGTTCGGACCTGGCATTTGGAGCGATTGCCGTGCTGGAGACAAAGCGGCTTTATGTTTCGGAGCTGAACCAGCAGCCCCTGGTGGATACAGTTGTCCTGCTGGGGGATATCGGGTTGTTCTCGGTGCTGATATTGTTGGGAGTGCTCATGTTCTGGCGGCTGGGTGACCTGTTCACCCGCTCAGGTCGCTGGAAAAAGGAGCTGCAACAACCCGACCTGGACACGAAACCGGAGGTGCAGTCATGAAGCGCCTGATCCCCATCCTGATTCTTCTGGGACTGCTGCTGGGTGCGTGCAATGCTCCGGCGCTGCCCCGTTCCACTGAATATATTGACACCGGCATCGATTCATCCGCCTGGGCGTTGATCCCGGCGGGCGAGTTTTATTATGGCATCCACAACCAAGTCCTGTCGCTGGACGAATATGAAATCATGGTCACCCATGTCACCAATGCCCAATATGCGGACTATCTCAACCAGGCACTGGCTGATGGTGATGTTCGCCGGGAGGATGGAAATATTTTCGGTTATTATCCCGGCGAACCCTTTGATGGGTACAAACACGAGATGCCTTTCGAAGCCGGTGATTATCCGTACATGCTGGTTGATCTGGAAGGCTCCCGTCTGGAGTATGTGAATGGTAAATTTTCACCCCTGCCCGGCTATGGGAATCATCCGGTGGCTTTGGTGACCTGGTTTGGTGCCAGTGCATACTGCGAAGCGGTTGGCGGACGACTGCCCATGGAAGCTGAGTGGGAGAAAGCCGCCCGCGGCACGGATCAACGTGCCTATCCATGGGGGGATACCATCGAGCGCAACCGGGCGAATTTCTATGCCAGCCGTGACATCTTTGAAAAAATCGTCGGCAAGGGAGGTGAGACCACTCCCGCCGGGTATTACAATGGCAAAACCTATGAAGGATACAAGACGCTGGACGCTGCCAGTCCCTATGGTCTCTATGACATGGCGGGAAACCTCTGGCAATGGACCGGTGACGATTATGAGAAAACCCACGAACGCACCCTGCGCGGCGGCAGCAAGGCTGATTACGGCTACAACCTGCGCGTCTGGACACGCAACAGCGCTTCACCTGATTATGCGAGTATCAACGTCGGTTTTCGCTGCGTTCGTTCCCCGATCCAACAGGTAAATAAATGACCTCATCGGCATATTCCCGAAGCCAAACCGCGAAAATAACCCACCAGGGATTGATCCACAGCCTGCGGAATTACTGGCTGTTGATCAAGGATTTGCAAACCGGATTATTGTTGGTCACCGCAGCCGCGGGCTACTTCAGCGGTTGCTGCCTTAACCTGGAAGCCGGCTCCCTGGGGGCATTGCTGGGGAGCCTCTTCCTGGCGGTCAGCGGATCCACCGTCCTCAACATGGCAATTGACCGCGATATTGACGCCTGCATGACGCGCACCTGCCAGCGTCCGCTGCCAGCCGGCTTGATCGCCTCCTGGAAAGCCTGGCTGCTGGGCGCTCTGCTGACTGCAGGCGGAATGATCTGGGCGATCAGCCTGGGATGGTTGTATGCCGGGGTGGTGGCGGCGGGGGTGGTCCTGGATGTTCTGGTTTATACAGTCTGGCTGAAGCGGCGCACACCCTTTTCAATATTATTTGGCGGGATTTCAGGCGGCATG
>CALMHE010000134.1 GCA_937863865.1 uncultured Anaerolineaceae bacterium
ATCCAGAAGTCGGAAGATATATTTACATATCTTGATTCTGACACGACTGTTGTGGGTGTGGACGAAGCCCAATTTTTTGATGATGCAATCATTCCTGTTGTGAAAAAACTGGCGGACCGCGGCATTCGGGTCATCGTGGCAGGTCTGGATACCGATTTCCGTGGAGAACCTTTTGGCTGCATGCCCTATTTTATGGCTCTGGCAGAGAAGGTGGACAAGCTGCAAGCCATTTGCATGGTTTGTGGAGAACCCGCCTCCCGCACCCAGCGGTTGGTAAATGGAAAGCCAGCCCATTATGACGATCCAATTATTATTGTGGGGGCAGCAGAAATGTATGAAGCCCGCTGCCGCCTTCACCATGAAGTACCACGTGATTAAGTGAGGAACCAAGGATGCAGGATTATCATGAATTTTTAGGTGAAGTGCTCATCCCTGAAGATGTATTGCAAAATCGGGTCAAGGAATTGGGAGCACAAATCAGCCAGGATTACAAAGGCTGCGAAAACCTGCTGCTATTATGCATCCTGCGAGGCGGAGTGATGTTCCTGACCGACCTGATCCGGCAGATGAACGTCCCTCACATGGTGGAATTCATGGCGGTGTCCTCGTATGGAGTGGGTCATTTTGCCTCCTCCGGTTCTGTGCGCATTACATTGGATTTAAAATCCGATATCCATGATTATCATGTTTTACTGGTCGAGGATATTATCGACAGCGGAAATACCATCGCTTCGGTTTTGGAACTGCTTTCAACCCGCAAACCAAAAAGCCTGGAAGTCTGCACCCTTCTGGACAAGGTCGAGCGGCGGGAAGTGTTCGTCCCCATAAAATATGTCGGTTTTACCATTCCCAATAAATATGTGTTTGGTTATGGGTTGGACGTGGATGAATATTATCGCAATCTGCCATTTATTGGTGTGGTGGATCTGGATAAATACCAGGCAAACATCACCTGAACGCGCAGACTGACATCCCGGGCGAATGATGATAAATTATGATGATGCAACCGTTGGATTGG
This sequence comes from uncultured Anaerolineaceae bacterium, assembly GCA_937863865.1. Classification (GTDB taxonomy): domain Bacteria; phylum Chloroflexota; class Anaerolineae; order Anaerolineales; family Anaerolineaceae; genus CALMHE01. The sequence continues at coordinate 1,019 of CALMHE010000134.1, forward strand.
GGTTATCCTGAATTATTCCATGAACTGGAAACCCTTGCCAAACCAGGACAGGGTATTTTTCTGGTTGGCGGCGCCATTCGCAATGTCTTGCTAAACCTTCCGGTCCACGACCTGGATTTTGCAATCCAGGGGAACGCCATCCAGCTGGCACGCAGCCTGGCGGACAACCTCGGTGGCATATTTTTCATACTGGACCGGGAACATGATACTGCCCGGACTCTTTTTGACCGCAAAAGCGAACGATTTTCTGTTGATTTTGCCGGTCTTCGCGCTCCCTCCCTTGAGGAGGACCTGGCATTGCGGGATTTCACCATCAACGCCATCGCCTGGGATATGCACCATCCGGAAACCCTGATTGATCCGCTGGGCGGCGCCCGTGATTTAAAAGACAAATTGCTGAGAGCCTGTTCCCCTTCAAGCCTGTTGGATGATCCGCTAAGAATTTTACGCGCCGTCCGTCTGGCGGTTCACCTGGGAATGAAAATTGAGAAGGAAACCGTCCTGTTAATTCGTGCAGCTGTTCCGGGGTTATCCAAGGTTTCCGCTGAACGCATCCGGGATGAATTGTTCCTTATCCTTGCGGGTGAACACGCCTCGATGGGAATCCGCATCCTGGACCGGCTGGATGCACTTGGATTTGTCCTGCCTGAATTGCAGGATTTGAAGGGTGTGACCCAGACTGCCCCGCATGTGTTGGACACCTGGGAACATACCCTCGCCACCGTGGATTGGTTGGAGAAACTCCATGCCGTCCTGGCGGGTGATTACAAGGAGGATTCCGCCAGCGATATTATCCTGGGGCTGACAGTATTGCAGCTGGGGCGGTATCGTGAGCAACTACGCGCTCATTTTTCAGAAGGCATTCATGCCGAACGCAGCCTGCTGGCATTGGTTAAATTCTCAGCACTTTATCACGATATAGATAAACCGGGAACCCGCAGCGAGGATTTGGATGGCAGGATTCATTTTTATGGACACGAAGCCAGCGGATCCGAACCCACCAGGCTGCGGGCGCGCAGCCTGGCACTCAGCTCTGCGGAGGTGGAGCGCGCCTGCGTGATCGTGGAAAACCACATGCGCATTCATCACCTGGCAAGGCGGGGGGACCAACCCAGCCGCCGTTCCATTTATCGTTTCTTCAAGGCTGCCGGTCCAGCCGGAGTGGATATCATCCTTTTGACCCTGGCAGATACCATTGCCACCTATGGGGTTACATTGGAACCGGATCATTGGTCAAGGAAATTAACTGTCTGTCTCCAATTATTGGATGCCTGGTGGAAAACACCGGAAGTGGCTGTTCGTCCCAATCAATTATTAAACGGCAATGAAATCATGCATGAATTAAACCTCCCCCCCGGAAAACTGGTTGGCATGTTGCTGAACGCCCTGGAGGAAGCCCAGGCAACCGGCACGGTAACCAACCGGGAGGAAGCCTGGAAATATGTGACTGACAGGTTGGAGGAAATCCGGTTAAAATAAATAATTAAGGAGGTGTTGACATGGAAACAATCCAGCTTAATTATCAAGAAATTGGAACCGGCTTTCCTGTGGTATTGTTGCACGGTTTTCCACTGGACCACTCCATTTGGGATCCGGTTGTCGCATACCTCAAGGAGGAAGCCCGGTTAATTCTGCCGGATTTGCGCGGGCAGGGGTCATCTCCGTTGGGTAAGGAAAATTCCATCCGCAATATGGCGGAGGATGTTCTGGATCTTCTCGAACACCTGAAAATTTCCCGTGCAGTCATTGTCGGTCATTCCATGGGGGGTTATATTGCGCTGGCATTTGCGAGGGCTCACCCGGAGCGGCTGGCGGGATTCGCAATGGTGGCATCCCAGGCGGAAGCAGACTCCCCCGAGAAAAAGCAGGGACGGTTGAACAGTGTGGAAGAAGTCCGGCAGCACGGTGTACGCCGATTAGCGGAAACTATGTCCGTCAGGTTGACGGCTCACCCGGAACTGGTGGAAAAGATCAAGAAAATCATATTACGCGCAAAACCGGAAGGTGTCATTGCAGCATTAAAGGCAATGGCTGACCGTCCGGATGCGACCGACTGGCTTGCGGATATCAACGTACCGGCTGTCGTGATTTCCGGCGATTCGGATGCGTTCATCCCTCTGGAGCGCGCAGAAACCCTGGAACGTTTGATGCCGCATGCCTGGCGTGTTATCCTGCCCGGTGCCGGGCACATGCCAATGCTGGAAGCCCCCCGGGAGACAGCCCATGCAATCCGGGAATTAATCCAGATGGTCATGGACTTTAAAGAGGATTAATTTATTTCATCCGGGAGATTATGATGAAATTGTAAATGCGCCCACATGGATCAGTTTGACTCACGGATATATTTCATCCAATATGGGCACATAAAAACAACGGCATCCCTGGGGATGGGAGCAGCCTTCCACCGGCAGGCTGGGAGCCATTTTTTTGTCATAAACTCCCCGCAGTTGTTGGCAGGCGGGACATGCATCATGCGGGACAATCAATTGTATTTTGATGACCCGGTGGTTTTCCTGGAATTTCCGTAATGCAACCGCTGATGTGGAT
>CALMHE010000135.1 GCA_937863865.1 uncultured Anaerolineaceae bacterium
CTTTTTCTGCTCCGCCGCGAAAAATTTCCGTCAAAATAGTGTCGGGCAGGTTGGGAGGAAGGGCGGCAATATTGAGCGCCAGCGCGGGAATGCCGCCCATGGCGTACACGTCCGAGATGCTGTTGGCTGCGGCAATGGCGCCATAATCATACGGATCATCGACCACCGGTGTAAAAAAATCGGTTGTCACCACCAGGGCGCGGTTCGCATCAATCTGCCAGACAGCCGCGTCATCGGCGTTGTCCATGCCCACCAGCAGGTCTGGATATGCGGCAGGATCGAAAGCATCTGTGAGGGGGCGCAGCACGTGCGCCAGCGTTTCCGCATTGAGCTTGGATGCTCAACCAGCACAGTTGGACAGGCTGGTCAGGCGGATTTGTTTTCCAGAGGGGGAGGGTGAATGATCAGACATGGGTAAATCTTATCATAAATGATTCAAAATCATTCCGTTCAATGGTTGGAATCATAAATTGATTTACCAGCCATTTGGATTTCATTCCTGTAATTACCGCCGCACTGTCTGTTGATGAATGGCAGCCCGGTAAATTTCCGCCATCCAGGCGGCATATTGATCCGGATCATGCTCCCGGCTGATGCGCTCCAGGGCATTTTGCCCCTTCACGGCAACCAGCGACGGGTTGGTGAAAATTTCGTGCACGGCGCGCTCCAGCCCCTGGCGGATGGCAGTACTGATGGTCTGGCGGTCTGAGGCGGTGGTGTAAATTGCCTCACCCAGGCGGTTTTTGGGCACCTCAATCAGCCAGCCGACATCCTCATTGTTGATTTCAGGCAGGGCGCGCACATTGGTGCTGATCACCGGGCAGCCGGCAGCCTGCATTTCCAACAAGGAGAAACCGTACGAATCAGCATAGGTGGGAAGTAATCCCACATGCGCCCCCTTCATTTTCTCCAATGCCTCCGGGTTGGGCAGGCTGTCATAATGATGAATCCAGCCCTGGTTTTCCCGGATGAAACGAGAGGCAATCGTCACATCCTCTTCGGTTTCCGCCGTGGCATAGGGATCCACCCGCAGGGAGGTGACCAGGGTCAGTTCGATTGGATAGCCATATTTTTCCCGCAGGTCCCGGAAGGTTTCCACAATTTCCATGCCGCCCTTGCGAAAGAAGGAGGCACCCACCAGGATAAAATTCAGTCCTCCGTCTGGCAATTCCGGTGTCTGATAGGTTTCCATCAGGCGGGTCTGGGGTGGGTGTTTGACCACCATTTTTTTGGAGATGGCATCCCCGTATTCAGCAAACGCATTCAGCAGATCGAGCTGCATGGCTGCAGAACAATTCGAAATGGCATGAATGAATTTACAGGATTCCCCTGCAAGGGCGGAAAAAGCGCGTTTCACCACCAAACGGTTGGGCACATCCTTAAATCCTGGATATCTGCCATGTTGAGCCGGCAGGATGGAACGCAGGCGCGGCAGGATGGTTTCAAACCCGCCAACCCAGGGGGTTTTCCCATAACTGATGCCATTGAACAGGTGCAGCAGATCAATTTTATTCAGGTCAAAGTCGTTGAACTGGTTGTTCAGATCAAAATGATTGATCAACTGCCGCCGGGCTGCACTGTTGATCCGCCGGGCAGCCAGGGTGAGGAAGGTATATAAATCACGCACCTTGATATACTCAACATCCGGGACGATTCCAACCAGTGTCCGGGTATAGGTGTAATATTCAAACCGATAAGCGAGAACGCCGACTTTCATATTTTCTCCTTGCCTGGGAAGTTGACAATTCCGGGTTTTGTCCAGTAATTTGTTTCCCTTTGTTCATAAAATAATGCTGATCCACAATACATAATTTTTATCATTGAGGCACAAATACACCTTCTCCCGGGAGACCCGACTGGAGAAATCCATGGGGGCTGTTGGAGTTAATCCCAGGTATATTTATGCATCCCTGGTACCGGGAGAAATCCAAACAGAATGTGATCATTATAAAGTAAAAATCTCGTTTTTTCCAATGCAAAAAAGGAACACCCATGTGTCCGGGGATTCCACCTCACAGCTGGAAAATACTTGCCCCCACGCATTCACCGCGCTACAATCATCCCATGAACGAAGCAGGGCACATGCCATGGAATTAAATGTTGAACTGGCGGAATTGCGTCTGGAGGGTGGTTTACTCGCGGGTCGGATTCATCTTCCCGTGCCTGTGCAGATTTCAGCCGGGCAATATTTTCTGGCTGCCAGCGGCAGACCGGACGAAGCGTTGGCGGCAATTGTGTTCCCAGCCGGAAATATGGACGGCTGGCTGGATCTGGCTCCGCCGCTCCCTTCGTCATGGATTGTCGGCATGCCGCTCCACCTGCGGGGACCTCTCGGAAGGGGTTTTCAGCTTCCATCGCTGGTGCAGCGGGTTGTTCTCGCAGCCCTGGATATTACAGCCGATCGATTGCGGTTGTTGTGGCTCCAGGCGCTCACCAGGAGTGCCGGGGTGGTTTTATGCACCCAAAGGCTTCCGGGCAATTTGCCGGATGAGGTTGAGGTGCTGCCCCTGGAATCCCTGCCTGAAGCGGTCGCCTGGGCGGAGTACCTGGCATTGGATGGCACTTTGCCTCAGGTAATGGAATGGAAGTCCCGGCTGAAGGCGGTTGGGTCCAGGGCTGAAGCGCTGATCCACATCCCCATGCCTTGTGGAGGGGTGGGACGCTGCGGGGCATGTTCCGTACTCACGCGCCGCGGTTGGAAATTCGCCTGCGAGGATGGACCGGTTTTTAACCTGAACGAACTGGAGGAGAAGTGAACCTGCCGCCATCCGGGCTTCATCTGCCTGGCTGCTGGATGAATTCCGCCGGTTCCATGGGATTTGCCCCCGATGGACGCATCCACTTCCCGGAGCCGATGGCTGCATTTATCACCCATCCCATCAGCCGGTTGCCGCGTTCCCCGGCGGAAAGGCGGATTTGTCTGCCGTTTGCAGGTGGTTTTCTGCTGCACACCGGTCTTCCGAACCCCGGGCTGCGGGTGATATTAAAACAAATGGGCACCCGCTGGGCGCGTGCCGGGATGCCCATCTGGGTGCACCTGCTGGCGGAATCGCCCACCCAGCTGGCGGAAATGACCCGGGAATTGGAGGATCAGGAGGGGGTTGAGGCACTGGAGATCAGTATTCCCCCCCACTTTACACCCAGCCAGGCTCTGGAACTGGCATCAGCCGGCTTGGGGGAATTGCCGCTGGTCATCCATATACCCATCACCCGGGCTGGGGAGAGTTGGCTGGATCGATTGCCCGAAATGGGTATCAGCGCAATTTCTTTGGGTGCTCCGCGGGGTACTCTCCCGCTACCCGATGGGGGTCAGGTGACCGGCAGATTATATGGACCGGCATTATTTCCATTAACCCTGGCTGCAGTCAAAGCCAGTGTTGGCTTGAAATTACCGGTCATCGCCGGAGCCGGTATTTTTGGACGGGAACAGGCTGAAGCTCTGTTGAAAGCTGGAGCGGCGGCGGTTCAACTGGACGCTGTGTTGTGGCGCGGCTGGTTTGAAAATTAATTTACATTTCCAGCAGAATAGTCACCGGTCCGTCATTCTGAATATCCACTACCATATG
>CALMHE010000136.1 GCA_937863865.1 uncultured Anaerolineaceae bacterium
ACCTGCAGCCGGACATCGATGGTTAATTTGACATTATTCCCAGGAACAGGGTCAACCGGAGGTTCGAGATCACGGATGATTTTTCCCGCCACATCAACTTCAACGGTTCTCTTGCCGTTGATGCCGCCCAGGATGTCCTGCAATGTCCTCTCCACACCTGCATAACCCACCTTATCGCGATCCGAAACGAATCCCAATTCGGTATAATATTTCTCCTCAACGGCTGGAATGGGACCTAAAAAACCGATGATTTCAGCGGTTGCCTCACCGGTCGGATACTCCCGCAATGACGACACCTCAATATCCACCCCCGGCAATTCATCAGTCCGCTCGCGAATAATCATGGCGGTTTGTTCATCAATATCACAGGCAACCTGGATGGGTGAATAAGGCGCCCGGGTATCTCCAATTAATACAATTTCTGTGATTCCCAGGTTATTATCACAAGCTTTAAAATATTTTGTGACGTCTTCAGTCAGAAAACCATCCGCGTCATAAGCATCTGAATTCGATACAGGAATCCCGACCAGATCCGAGAGTTTTCGATATACTTCCTGCACTGCACCAGCTTCAGGTGATTCCGAAAAACCATAATACTTTCTATAACTTTCAATTACGAGAACAGGATTGCCTGGAAGATCAGCAGGTGTAATGATGACATTATATGAGGGTACGTTTCTTGCCAGAATAACTCCATTGCGATCATATATGTTCCCGCGTTGCGTGGGGATGTTGATGACGCTTTTCCGGTTTTCCTCCGCCTGTGCCAGGTAATCAGCTCCCTTGACAATCTGAAGATCGTATAAACGGGCAGTGTAAACAAAAAAGACTATGGCAATCAAACCATAAATAATCCACATTCGTTTTGAATCCAATTTCATTAGTGGATGGGTTTCAGCACTCATATTTCCAACTCCCTCGGATGGAGCCAGCGCGCCAAATCAGTGATGATCGTATATATCGGAAAAGCCAACAGTAGATTCAACAACGCGCTGGGCAGCGTTACCAGGGTCAAACTTTCCTTAAGTGGAAGGACGGATCCTGATATTTGAAATACAAAAATTGATATTAAATGAAATATCAAGGTCCCCAAAAATGTCAGAACAAGCATGACAAGCAAGGGCATTTGCCAGATTCTGCGGCGTGCCACCCGTGCCAGTAGAATGACAACCACATAACTGATCATGACTACATAAAATGGTGTCGCTGTCACCAAACTGATCATGATGCCACCCAGGATGCCCCACTCCCAGGGGGATTTCACCGGATCCTGCAGTCCCCAAGCGATCAGAACCAGGAGCATCAAATCCGCCTTCCCCTGAAGCAGCGGCAATTGACTGACCACTCCCAGTTGGATCATCAGAACAAATCCCAAAATTGGTATTCCAGCCAGGGTTGCCATGGAAACACTAAGGTCCTGGTGTGGGTACCAGGGGGGCAATTTCCACCGGGCGGAAGTTGGTAATCACCAGTACCGCTTGAATATTATTGAAATCCACAGCTGATTGCACCAGGGCTGTCTGGAATAAGTCGGTTTCCCGTTTTCGGGTCGTCAAAACCTGCCCTACGAGAATATTGGACGGATAGGAACCACCCAAACCTGATGTAACAATCAGGGTTCCAATTGGCAAATTCACATCCTGGGGAATCATCTCGAGGGATAATTCACCAGTTAACGATCCAACCAGCTGGGCTTCCTGCTCCATCGATTGCAGCCGGATATTCACCACCGAAGCTGGATCGGTGATGAGTTGAACCCGTGCTGCCTGTGCAGTAACCGCATCCACCCGCCCCACCAAACCCTGGGCAGTAACAACCGGCATCCCGTTTTTCAATCCGGCATCCGAACCCTGATCAATCAGGATATATTTCAGAAATGGATTCGGATCCCGTCCAATTACAGTTGCCGCCACGTAGGAATTCTCAGGCTGGGAACGTGCAAAATCCAATAATGCATACAAAACACTGGCTTCGCCGATTTGTTGCTGTAATTCAATGATTTGAGTTTGCAAGAGAGCGACCTGGTTTTTTAATTCGACATTTTCCCGGCGGATGTCAGCCATTTCCCGGGGGGCGGTGATAAATTCATAAATTGCCAGGTATCGGGTTGAAATCCATCGTTGGGCGGTCACCAGAGGGGATTGTGCCGCCTTGAGAACAGATCCAATGAATCCACTCAAGGATAGCAACAGCAGCCCGACCACTATCAGGACCAGAATTGCTGTTTGCCAAAATCGTGGAATTGTTGGTTTCATTTAAAACAGTTCCCCACCATCACGGGACCTGCCATTAAGCAGATCAGGATGGACGTGTCCCCGTCCGATCCAACCCCACCAGGAAGTCGTTGTACTTTTCAAGATCCTCAAGGATCATCCCTGCACCGCGTGCCACGCAGGTCAGTGGATCTTCAGCCACCCACGCCCTGAGGTTAAGTTCATCACTAAGTCTTTCTGTAAGTCCCTGTAACAGGGCTCCCCCTCCCGATATACAGATTCCTGATTCCATTAAATCAGAAACAATTTCGGGGGGAGATTCATCGAGAGCATCCTTCACTGTATCCACAATCACCTGAATGGATGCGCCGATCGCTTCGCGGATTTCCACTGAAGATATTTCCAACGATTCCGGCAATCCCGTGATCAAATTACGACCCCGCACGGTATAGGTTTTCTCGGTCTGCATGGGGTATGCCGAGCCGATGGTAATTTTCACCTGCTCAGCCATTCTTTCGCCGATCAGCAGGTTATATTTGTTCCGGATATATTGGATGACGTCCTGGTCCATTTCGTCTCCTGCCACGCGCAGTGAACGTGACACCACCACACCGCTCATGGAAATGACCGCAACTTCTGTCGTCCCTCCTCCAATATCCACAATCATGCTCCCGCGGACCTCTGAAACCGGCAAACCCGCACCCAGGGCAGCTGCCCGTGGCTCCTCAATTAAATATGCTTCACGTGCCCCGGCAGCCATTGCAGCATCATAGACTGCCCTTTTTTCAACCTCGGTTGCACCGGATGGAATTCCTACAACCACCCGTGGCCGCGGCATGGGCACAATGGATTGCTGGTGAGCCTTCCCAATAAAGTATCCCAACATAGCCTGGGTGATTTCAAACTCCGATATCACACCATCCCTAAGGGGACGGATGGCTACCACATTGGCGGGGGTGCGTCCCACCATTTCTTTTGCTTGTGAACCAATGGCACGAGGCATGCGGGTGCGTTTTTCAATCGCCACCCAGGAAGGCTCATTGATGACAATCCCCTTGCCACGAACATTTACCAATGTATTGGCTGTGCCCAAATCAATCCCAATATTCAATGAGAACAGCCCAAGTAACCAGTTTAGTGGATTAAATGCCAATCCAATCTCCTTGTGATCCGGCAGGGATGGAATTTCGCAAAGGCGTAATGTTACTGCCTGTCAAAGTTTGAAAATGATTATACCAGAGCTTTACCTGCATGCCATCACCCTTGTCAATGATCGGATGAGTGTTCTCTCATCCGAAAAACCTGCTTCCCCCCGGGAGTGACACCTTTAAGGTATTCATCTGCCAGGATTGAACGATCTGCGATGTTTTCCAAACGCCCATGCAGTGAAATCGCCTTTGCCAGGGCGCGCATTAGAGCAAATACAAATGCTTCCTGATCTGTTTTGGTTGCCTGCTGAAGGCGGACAAGAGATGTAATTTCATTTTGGACATCATACAATTCTGTCATCAGATTTGATTCCGTCAAAGGGAGAGAAGTGGCAAGGAGCAACTCCAAACCATTCTGAACATCCTTGATCTCATTTTCATCTTGTGCCACGGCGTCCATCAGAAATTTATTTTCCCCTTGCAAGGCTCCCTCGATAATGTCAGGAGGAATTTGATGATAATTACCGGTTGTATAAACCATTGTTTTGCCAAATTCATAGAAGCGCGGCTCACCTTTTTTGTCAGCCAGGAATTCAGCGCGTAAAAACAAATTAAGGAAGTTTTCAAGGATTCCGAGCAAACGGGCAAAATATAAACATTTCGCAGGTTTCCAACGCATAATTTCATTCCGTTGTATGATTCGATCGATGATAAACACGGTTACCAGAATCCCGATGGCTTCCGAAATAATATTTAACAGCAAATCTTGAAACATCCTGCCTCCTGATTTGATACAATCATAGGACCATCAGTCTTCAGTATAAACTCTTCATTGAATTATATTATGAGAAATACAATACTTAATGTCGTATGATGAATGACAAATCTTTAATTCCTTAAATTCATCTGAAAATCAAGAAGTCTTCTCTTCCCGTGATTATTTGTTGATGATACCCAGCAGTTATCCATTCCAAAACCACCCTGTTACGAAAATTAATCAATTTTTCCATTATTTACATTACAGGCTTGATAAAAATTAAAGTTAAATATTACCGTCGCTCAATCATGCCAGTCCAGAAGGATTCCATTGAATAAATGCAGCCCGGATTGTGAACCATAGCCATCCATTTATTCAATCAATAACCAATCGTTCATCATCAAGCCAGATGGGAGGAATTAAATCATGCCTAAAACAGCTACACCAAAGGATCGATATATGTATTGGCTGGACAATAACTTTTCCCGGGGTCCACATTCACTGATCAAGTGGCTGGGGATATTATCAATTGTCTGCATCACTGTGATTGCCGCTGTCCTCAGCCTGGGGCGTGTTCCGGTAAATGGTGAAGGGTCAGTCAGCTTTATTGAAGCCTTCTGGCTATGTCTCATGCGTACTCTGGACGCAGGAACCATGGGAGATGATGTCGGATGGTTGTTCCGAATTACGATGTTTATTGTGACATTATGTGGGGTTTTTATCATCTCGACCTTTATCGGTCTTCTTACCAATGGAATCGAACACAAGATTGAGGAATTACGAAAAGGACGCTCCCGGATTCTTGAAGAAGATCATACAGTCATCCTCGGTTGGTCGGAGCAAGTGCTTGTAATCATCTCTGAACTGGTGCAGGCAAACTTCAATCAGCCTAGATCCTGTATAGCAGTTATGTCTGAACATGAAAAAGTCTTCATGGAAGATGAAATTCGTCACAAAATACCTGCTTTGGGGAATACCAGAGTGGTTTGTCGTCGTGGTTTTCCCATGATTGCTGCTGATCTGCAGATTGTGAATATCAATACAGCGAAATCCATCATTGTTATTTCACCTGAAGATGATAATCCAGACTGTGAAGTCATAAAAACTGTTCATGCCATTCTCAATCATCCAGGAAAGCGTCAGGAGCCTTATCATATTGTGGCTGCAATCCACTCGCAATGTCACACCCAAGCTGCCCATGTGGTTGGGAAGGATGAAGTGGAATGGATCATGGTGGGTGATTTTGTTGCCCGTGTCATAGCACAAACCTGCCTCCAATCCGGTTTGTCGGTTGTGGTGACCGATATGTTGGATTTTGAGGGTGATGAGATCTATATAACCAAAGAGCTTGATCTGGTGGGAAAAACTTACAGGCATGCAATCGATTGCTTTCCAAAAAACGCAATCATGGGGATCAAACCCGCAAAAATGCCGGCTGTCGTAAACCCGCCCATGGACCATATCCTCAGAGACGATGACGAATTAATCGTGATTGCTGAAGATGATGACCAAATATTTTATAAACCTCTCGAACAGTCTCTCATCCAAAGTGAATTAATTTCAACCGATCACCGTCCACCTTCTATTCCAGAATCATTCCTCATCCTTGGATGGAATTCCCGGGGACCATCAATGATTGAAGAATTAGGTCATTACATCTCCCCGGGATCCAAAATAACTGTACTGGCATATGAAGAAAGCCTTCCCCTCAGGGATACCCTGTCATCAACCCTTCCCCAGAGCACAACTCTGGAAATAAAAACCGGAAATTCAACAGATCCCAATGTACTGAAAAACCAGCAGCTCGATCAATGCAACCATGTACTTTTGTTAAGTTACAGCGGTCTCTACCCCCAACAGAAGGCGGATGCGCATACTCTGTTGACCCTCATCCATCTTCGTGATATTGCTTCAAAGAATAATTACGAGTACACAATCGTTACAGAGATGATGGATATCCGCAACCGTGATCTGGCTGCAACGACCCGGGCAGACGATTTTATTGTAAGTGAACGGCTGATCAGTCTGGTGATGGCACAAATCTCGGAAAATAAGAAATTGGGCAGTGTCTTGCAGGATCTGTTTACACCGGATGGTTCTGAAATCTATATCAAACCAATCCAGGAATATGTCCAAATTGGAGTTCCCGTAAATTTCTACACCCTATTGGAAGCGGCATCCCGCAAAAAAGAAACCGCGATTGGATATCGCATCCTTGCCGATTCCAAGGATCCCAATAAAAATTATGGGGTGCATATCAATCCTCTAAAACATCTGGAAATGGAATTCGCATTGGATGATAAACTTATCGTAATTGCAGAATCATGATATCGTAGGTTTATTTACAGGCAAGCCATGATGTTGAATGCCCACCCCTCCAACGAGAATGATTTCCAACAGGATGGACCTGAGATGTCCATCCTGCAGCATTTCATGGATTTACGAAAGCGCTTATTAATCGGAGTAATAGCACTCGTCATTACTTCTTCCATCAGCTTTTTCTTTGGTGAGGTACTCATTCAACTTCTCGCCAAGCCAGTTGGCGGAATCGATAAATTAATCTCCATTGAGGTGACTGAGAACATTGCTGTTTTCATGAAGGTATCCCTGCTCAGTGGATTCATCCTGGCTCTTCCTGTTATCGCCTATGTCCTGCTGGGATTTGTCTATCAGGGACTTCATAAAAAAGAACGGAAATGGTTAATCACAGCCATACCCATATCGACCATCCTGTTCCTTGCAGGGGTTGCCTTTGCATATTTCATTATGCTGCCCAATGCTCTTCCTTTTCTGCTTGGATTTATCGGTGTGGAAACTACTCCCCGTTTAGCCAATTATTTTTCGTTCACCACCAGCCTTTTATTTTGGATCGGTCTTTCCTTTGAAACCCCCCTGGTAATATTTATCCTCGCAAAATTAGGCTTGGTACAAGCTGCTGACCTGGCAAAGCAGTGGCGGATTGCCATCGTTGTAATTGCCATCATTGCTGCAGTCGTAACCCCCACACCTGACCCAATCAACATGGGTC
>CALMHE010000137.1 GCA_937863865.1 uncultured Anaerolineaceae bacterium
CGGCTATACTCTGGTGCTGCATGGGGCGTTGTGGTTCCCCATCACACTGCTGGGAGCTTACTTCTACCTGCGCCAGCCGCTGCGCTGGGGCAGGGATTTACAAAAAATGAGCCGGGAGGAGCCTTCTGCGGATTCCCCGACATAAACAACAAGGAGACATCATGCGCATTGGCATCATTGGAGCAGGATTCAGCGGCATGTCCGCCGCCCACGATTTGATCAACGCCGGTCACCAGGTGACACTGCTGGAAGGTTCGGATCAGGTGGGTGGGCTGGCAAAGGGATTCAAGGAGCCGCACTGGGACTGGTCTGTGGAACAGTTTTATCATCACTGGTTTGCCTCGGATTCCGCCCTGCTGGGTTTGGTGCGTGAGCTGGGCTGGCAGGACGATGTCATCTATCCCCGCCCCAAGACGGTGGTGTATTACAAGGATGCCTTTTATCCTCTGGATTCCCCCCTGGCGGCACTTGCCTTTCCGGGCTTCACCCTGCCGGATATTGCCCGCTTTGGTTTTGTCACCGCCTGGCTGCGTTACCTGGCGGACTGGAAACCGCTGGAGGGGTACACTGCCCACGACTGGATGCGTAAATACTACGGGGAACAGCTTTACGAAACCCAATTCGAACCGCTACTGATTGGCAAATTTGGCAGGCATTACCAGGATGTCAATATGGCATGGTTCTGGGCGCGCTTCAAGGTGCGCACCACCCGCCTGGGCACCTTCCGCGGGGGATTCCAGGCATTTTGTGACCGTCTGGCGGATTCCCTGCGCGGGCGCGGGGTGGATTTGCGGTTGAATGCACCAATCCAGTCCATCCAGCCGCTGGCGGAGGGCGGGTTGGAAATCCGCCTGTCCAATGGCGCAGGTGAGAAATTTGACAAGGTGTTGTCCACCACCTCACCGGCGGTGATGGCTAAACTGGCACCCGACCTGCCCGGTCAGTATCTGCAGGGTCTGCTGGATCTCAAGAGCATGGGGGCGGTGGTGATGGTTCTGGCGCTCAAGCACCGGCTTTCCGAGCAGGGTTACTACTGGTACAACCTGCCCAAGTCGGCGGGTTATCCCTTCCTGGCGCTGGTGGAGCATACCAACTTCCTCTCGCCGGATTATTTTGGCGGCGATCATATCGTCTACTGCGGCGATTATCTTGACCTGGATCATGAAAATTTCCACCTCAGCCTGGAGGAATTGCAGCAGCGCTTCCTGCCCTCATTGGCGCGCATCAATCCAAAATTCACTCCCGACTGGGTGCGCAAATCATGGCTGTTCCGCTCCGCTTATGCCCAGCCGATCCCGCTGCTGAATCACTCGCGGAACATCCCACCGGTGCAGACTCCGCTGGAAGGACTGTATTTCGCCAGCATGAGCCAGATTTACCCCTACGACCGCGGCACCAATTTTGCCGTCAAGATGGGGCGTGACACTGCAGCAATGATGATGGCTGAATAAGGGGAAATTTTTACAAAAAATTTACACCATTTATAGGATTTCTTTACCTCCCGGCGCGAGAATCTGGTCTGTAAAACCAGGAATCCAAAAGGAGGATTCTCCTATGAAAAACAATCGAATTAAATTAATGAAATGGCTTCCCCTCCTGATCATCCCTCTGCTGGCAGCCGCCTGCACATTCAGCCTTCCGATCGACCTGCAGGCGAAAAGCAGTCCCACGGAAGCGCCTGCCGCCACGGAAATTGTCAGGGTGAGTTCCCCGCAAAACACCACCCAGATGGTGCTGGCAG
>CALMHE010000138.1 GCA_937863865.1 uncultured Anaerolineaceae bacterium
ATTCTCGGTGGTGCATTTGGAAAAATAATCACCTCATTCGTGAATGATGTAATCATGCCGCCCGTTGGAAAGCTGCTGGGGAACGTAAATTTTGCGGATTTGTTTATTGATTTAAGCGGTACGCATCCGGCATCACTCCAGGCAGCCAAGGATGCAGGTCTGCCCACTCTGAATTACGGGTCATTTTTAAATACTATCCTTGATTTCATCATCGTGGCGTTTATTATGTTCCTGGTGGTCAAGGCGATTAATAAGATGAAGAAACCCGCTCCGGCTGCTGCTGTGGTTACAAAGGAATGCCCTTATTGCAGGACGGAAATACCCATTGCTGCAACCCGCTGCCCCCACTGCACTTCAGAATTGTGATATCTACAAAAAACGCTTCCACCCCCCTGCGGTTAACCGCAGGGGGGTTCTTTTTTTGAAGATTGAAGTCAGGTTTGATGATACAATCTTAATGATTTTCATTATTAAATCCTCTTTTACAATCTATTTTTATCGGCTCAAAATTCTGGAAAAATTAATTTTATTAAACTGGAGGATGAAATGAATGCACTTCAACTCATCCAATTTGATGATGTCCATCAATTTATGAACCTGGTGGAACCGGTATTGTTGCAGGCGGAAGCGATCAACAATCTCATGCTTGGCATTTGCAAACGTCTGGAAACCGATCCGACATTCTATGGTTCGCTGCCTTTTCTTGCGGTGGTGGTGGATGCCGATGGGTTGGCACTGGCAGCGGTGATCACACCTCCGCATAATGTGATTCTTTACAGTCCCTGCGAACAGGTGGATGCCGAAGTGGACCTGCTGATCGATCACCTGATCGAAAACAACATAGCCCTGCCGGGTGTGGTGGGACCTGTCGAATTGGCGTCTGCATTTGCCGGACGATGGATGGAAAGGACCGGCATCCCTCACCGCCTGGGTATGGCAGAACGGGCATATATGCTGCGTAAAGTCATCCCACCTCCACAACCGGGTGGATTGATCCGTCTGGCAATCGATGAGGATGCAGACCTGCTGACAGCCTGGTCAATCGATTTTCAAAAGGAAGCCGTACCCGACGAGTACAATCCTGCTGCAGCCCGGAGGACGGTTCTCCTTGGGATTGAGACAAAACGGCTGTATGTATGGGAGGATGGTGGTAAACCTGTCAGTGAAGCGATTGTCACCCGTCCCACACAGCATGGCATCAGCGTGGCATTGGTTTACACCCCGCCGGAATTGCGCCGCAGGGGATATGCTTCCGCCTGTGTGGCAGCCATCAGCCAGCGCATGCTTGACCAGGGTTATGAATTTTGCACCCTGTTTACCAATTTAGCCAACCCCATCTCCAACAGCATTTATCAAAAGATCGGTTATGAGCCGATTGGTGATTTCAGTATGTTCCTGTTTGGAGAAGAGTGATTATGCAGCTGCACTGTATCGGTCATGATCAATGTGAAGCCGATATCCCCCACCAGTTTTCCAGACTGCTGGAAAACCACTGCATGACACCCCTGGGACGAAAACCGGTTGAGCCATGGCTGAACATCAGGCAGACACTCCCTTCGCATGGATGGACAGGAGTCCGCTGTGGCGGACGATCGGGACATGTGAAATTCTCTCAGAGCGCCCTGGGGCGCCGGTGGATGTTGCAAATGTTTTGCTTGAATATAATTTGTGACGATCGGTTACAGGAGGAAGAGATATGACACGGGCGGCTGCCATCATCATCCAGGATCATCACGTGGCGCTCATCCGCCGGCAGCGAAATGGGCGGGTGTACCATATCTTTCCGGGCGGGCAGGTGGAAACCGGTGAGACTTCCATCCAGGCAGTCATCCGGGAAATCCAGGAGGAGAACCCGCCCACCCGCGAACAGGGAACCGACCGGCCGGGCCGTACCAATGCCTCGACGGCAAACCGCATCAGCGCGGTCGAAGACACCGACTGGCACCTCGAGCGGCTGTACGCCTTCGCGCGCGAGCTGGGGGCCTCGATGCTCGTGCCCACCTACAGCCGTTACGTGGTCGATCTGAACCGCCCGCCGGAAAACACGCCGATGTACCCCGGCGTGAACAACACCGAGCTGTGCCCCACGCGATTTTTCACCGGGGAGCCGCTCTACCGTGAGGGGCAGGCCCCCGACG
>CALMHE010000139.1 GCA_937863865.1 uncultured Anaerolineaceae bacterium
GGGGGACTTCGCGCTGGCTTTGCCGGCGGTGGGCTCCATCGGTACCTGGGTGCAGTATGGTTTTTGTATGATCCTGTTTCTGGCAGGCATGCAGCATATCCCGGAAGAATATTATGAGGCTTCCAGCCTTGACGGCGCGAACGCGTTCCAACAATTCACCCATATTACCATCCCCGGTTTGCGCGCGGAGATAGGCGTCGCCCTGGTCACCACCATCATTGCCGCCCTGCGCGTTTTTGATCTGGTTTATGTAACCACCCGCGGCGGTCCCGGCGATTCCACCCTGGTGACCGGTTTCCTGGTCTATCGGGCTGCCTTTCAGCAAAACCGGATTGGCTATGCCACCGCCGTTGCCACAGTGATGACGATTGTCATTTTCGTGATCTCGTTGATTGTCCTTCGATACCAGTCAAAGGGGGAGGAAACATGACCCGCCGCGCCTTCATCAGGCTCCTTCCCAATTACATCCTGCTGACCCTCTTCCTGCTCATCATATTATTGCCAATTGTCGGTCTGGTTTTCAGTGCCTTTAAAACCGATGCTGAAGTGATCAAGGGTCCGCTCAGCCTGCCTTCCCAGTTGAAATTTGACGCTTTTGAAAAAGCCTGGACGACCGGGAGGTTCAACCTGTTCTTCCGCAACAGCGTCATCGTTGCGGTTGCAGTGGTGATCAGCAGTGTTTTTCTATCGACCCTCACCGGCTATGCCTTCGGTTTGCTGCCGGTTCCCGGGCGCAGAATTCTGTATCCACTGGTTTTACTCGGCTACATGGTTCCATTCGAAGCCGTTGTCATTCCCCTGTATCATTTCATGAACGGCATGGACCTGACCGATACCTATTGGTCGTTGATTCTTCCACAAATCGGTCTGAGCGTTTCGTTTGGCACGCTATGGATGACCAGTTTCTTCCGAAGTGCGCCGCGTGAGCTGGTGGATGCAGCTGCCATGGATGGCTGCACCCGCTGGCAGGTCTTGTGGAAAGTTCTCTTCCCGCTTGCCCGCCCCGCCACATTGACCCTGGTGGTTTTAATCTTCATGTGGACCTGGAATGAATTCCTGCTGGCGCTGGTCATGGTCCAAAACGAGACGATGCGCACCCTGCCGGTGGGGCTTGCCTTCTTCCAAGGGCGGTATTCGGCAAATATCCCGCTCATGGCAGCGGGGGCGTTGATTGTAGCCGGTCCCATCCTGCTCGTTTATATTATCTTCCAACGTTACTTCATCCGGGGCATGCTGGGTGGCGCGGTCAAGGGTTGATGATAGCCTGAATAAGGAAATAACATGAAACAAACCGAAATCCATCTCATCGCTGAAGCCAAAAAACACGCCATTGAAATTCTTCACAGGTGTGTTACACCGCATGGGTTCCGTGCTTCGGCAGACGCGGCAGGGTATCCCCAGGTTTGGGGGCGCGACAGCTCAATCACCCTGCTGGGTGCGCTGGCATCCGGTGACAGCGATTTAATTGCCGCCGGGCGTGCTTCACTGGATACACTGGGCAGCGGACAATCCTGCTGGGGATTGGTGCCGCTCAATCTCAATCCTGCAAGCGGGTACATCAGTACGGAAAACGCCGGCGCCTGCGATACCAACCTGTGGTACATCCTGGGGATGTATGCCCTTCACCAGGTTACCGGCGATACAGAATCCCTCAAGCGGAACTGGCAGCATATCACCCGCGCCCTCACCTGGCTGCAATACCAGGATATGAATGAGTGCGGTCTGCTGGAAATTCCTGAAGCCGGCAATTGGATGGATTTAATTTCAATCCGCTACAACACACTTTATGACAATGTGCTTTTCTATGCCGCCACACTGGCTTATGAAGAACTCCACCGCCAGTTCCCCGCATTCCCCCAGGATATGCCCGACCACACCAGCGCCCAATCCATCCATGAGCGGCTGAATTTGCTGATGTGGATTGACCGTTGCTGGGTGGCGGCGCATTTTGCCGAGCATCTGGAAAAGTTGAAAGCCATCCGGCTGGAATGGTTCATGTTGTACCATAATATTGGCACCATCTCCAGCCGCCCCTATTACCTGCCCTGGGTGGCATTTCGTGAGTATGGCGACTGGTGCGACAGCCTGGGCAACCTGCTGGCAATTCTCACCGGCATTGCCGACGGTCACCGCTCGGAGCACATTCTCCGCTTCATGCTGCAGGTCGGCATGGCGGAGCCTTTCCCCACCAAAGCCATTTATCCTCCCATTTTCCCGGGAGAATCCTGTTGGCGGGAATACTACCGCAGCCGCAACCTCAACCTGCCGCACCAGTATCACAATGGCGGCATCTGGCCCATGGTGGGTGGTTTTCATGTTGCGGCATTGGTGAAAAGCAAATGGCATGAGGAAGCTGAACGGCTGCTGGTGCGTCTGGCGCTTGCCAATCAGCAGGGCATGGATGCCCCCTGGGAATTCAACGAATGGATGCATGGTGAAAGCGGTCATCCGATGGGATATGCCCACCAGGCATGGTCGGCAGCCATGTTCCTGTATGCTGAAAATGCGGTAACAACCGGAAAATTACCCCTCTTTGATTCCCTGCTGGCAGCCAAGCCTGCCCTGGCTGTTCAAACGGAACAAAACGAACCTTACTTCCACCCAGGCGGGGGTGCGGAAGGTTGATTCGAACCTCACAGACAAAAATAATCAAGTAAAAACCATCCCATTAAGGATGGTTTTTGCTGATTGATTCCGGACGGGGATTGTGTTAAATTGTAATGGAAGATATATTGAAAGCCGGCACGTGGAATAATGTGCGATGGATATTCATGAATGTGAAAAACACCACTTCCCAGTGCCGGCAGGGATGATCTGCACAGTCAGGATTATTATGCCTTCAGGAAAATCCATGATCAGATTTGCCAACAGTCAGGATAAGCCATGAAATCCAGGTTGGTCATTTGGGGCAGCCAGGACGAGCCGCCTGAGAGGATTTCCCCCCGCCCCGGGTGGGAAGCGGGCATGGCGGTATTGTTCTTCGCCGGATTACTGCTTGCTGCTTACTCCACGAGCATGGCGCAATTCCACATCATTTCCGATACCGTTGCAACCATCATCCCGATTGTGTTCCTGGTTTTGATCCTGGGAATCATCATATGGTCCGGTTTTCTTCACTTTCCGGATTGGTCACTGCTTTTCATGGGTTTCCTCACAGCCATTGGCAGTGTGGGGATGCTTATTGCCCTGTTTCGATTTCATGGAATCATCTGGATGGCGCTGTTCTACACCTTGCTGCCCCTCCTGATCATTTTTCTTGCCAGCCGGATTAACCCTCTCCGCCCCCTCTGGTTGAACATGCAGCAGGATCCCACCCGACTGGGATATCTGTACCTGGGATGGATGGGGTTTTCGTATATCATCATCCTGGGGGGCGTCCCCATCGAAGAAGTTTACAAGGGAATCGTCATTCTAGCGTTATTGCCGGCGGCAGTGGGATATCTGCGAGTCCGGCATCTCTGGCAGCGGATGATTGTACTGCCTGCCGGTTTTCTGGTCAGTTGGATTATCTATATCTTAATGTTCCCGGATCTTTTTCATCAGCCACTGGGTTATTCCTGGAACAATGGGTTGAAAATCGATGCCATCATCGGTCTGCTGCTGCTGGCATGGTTCTGCCTGCCTGGAATTTATATATTATTGCGTCAAAAATATGGGGCGGCGGCAACCATCAGCTGATCTGCCGCGATCAGCTCAAGTCGCCTGCCAGCCAGGTGCACAGGATTCGTTCACGCCCCGTAACCACCTGCGGCAGATAATCCTGTGAGAATGCTTTAAAGTGGGGGGTCAAACGGTGAAACCCCAGGGCTTTTTCATCCACATATTGTTCATAAAGATAATAAACTCCTGCTTCATCCACTGAACTGCATGCCTGGAAACCCAGGCAGTCCGGTTCGTTTTGCCGGACTGTCAGGATGAAGTCCGCCACAGCCTGTTCAAATTCCTTTTCACTGCCCGATTTCACGGTAATTTTAACAATCTGGATGATCATCTCACCTCGCAATGTTTGAAAATTGATTGAAAATTGATCAAAAATAAATGAAATTCACCTCTTGCATTTTGATGCAATTGGACTATACTATGCTGCTGTTGATTAATTCAACAACCATTTTACAGGAGTTTGAGTAAAGAATGGAACCCGAAATCAAGTACGAACAGGAACTGGCAGAAGAGGACAAGCCTCCCAGTACCAAGCCGCGTCCGGCAACTGCATGGCAGGTCGCCGTGATTGCGAACCTAAAGGGGGAAACCGCAATCCCGATTGATGGACCTGCAGACGCTGGAGCGGAGTTCGACCGACGGGAAACAATTGACGCCATCCGGGCGGCAATTGAAACGGGTGGACACACTGCCATCTTCCTGCCTGCCGATGACCACCTCCCATATCTTCTACGGGAAATACAACCGGATATTTGTTTCAATATCGCCGAAGGAATTCGCGGCGATGGGCGTGAAGCCCAGGTTCCGGCTTTGTTGGAATTGCTGGGTGTCCCCTACACTGCCTCCCGCGTGCTGGCAAATGCGGTTGGATTGGATAAAACCATGACCAAGCGGATCTGGCGGGATGCAGGATTGCCAACGGCAGCCTTCCAGGAATTCACCACCGGCATGGAAGCTTTAAACCCGGACATGCACTTTCCCATCTTCGTCAAGCCTGCCCGGGAGGGAACCGGCATGGGGATGGATGACTCGAGTATTGTGCGGAATGAAGATGAACTTCGCCGCCGCGTCTCCTGGGTGATTGAAAACTACCACCAGCCTGCCCTTGCAGAGGAGTACCTGCCCGGACGCGAATTTACCGTGGGTGTCCTGGGGCGTGCGGATGCCCAGATGTTTTCCCGCCGCCCGGGTCTCTATGGTGCCGATGGATTCCTCCACCTGCCCGTGCTGGAAGTGGACAACGGAGTATCCGTCACCCCGGGGGTTTACGGACACGCTGCCAAATCCCTGCATCCCGGTGATTCCGGCATACCCGGATTCCTTTGCCCCGCCCCCATCAGCATGAAATTGGCATCCGAACTGCAGGAACTTGCCATCCAGGCACATACCGTGCTGGGTGCACTGGATGTCTCGCGGGTGGATATCCGCCTGGATGGTGAAGACAAGCCGCGGCTGCTCGAAATCAATACTTTACCCGGGCTCACTCCGGGCTTCAGCGACCTATGCGTAATTGCCAATGCCGCCGGTCTCAGCTACCAGGATCTGATCCTGGAAATTCTGCAACTGGGCGCGTCCCGTTATGGTTTGGTTAAACCTCAGCCAATCATGGAATATAAACCCGTGCGATTGTTCCATCGAATGCCGGCAATGGCTCCCCAGGCATTACGCTAATTCTCATCCCAATTGAATACATCCACTATGCGCTCCATGTTTCCCCGGAGCGCATAGTACTTTAACATCAGGAAGTTTACCGGTGGAACACAAATGGAAATGCCGCCACCAGCAGAGGTTGCAGCAGCAACATTGCCAGTCCCCCCACAATTCCCATTAGCATTCCCACCACGACATCCGAGAGGTAATGGACACCCATGCGGACGCGTGCCAACGCCACCAACGGTGCCCAGAAGGTTAATATCAATCCCAACCAGGTCGGACCCAGCCCCCAGGTCATCACTGCGAGTAGAGCCACCCGAGCGGCATGACCCGAGGGAAAGGAATGCGGATCGGTGGAGCGATAGAGCATGCCCCAATCCCCATCCGGGCGTTTACGCCTGACGGTCAGCTTGATGCCCATCACCAGCACCGCCATCACCAAAATCCCCACTGCCAGCATGGCAGATCGCAGATGCCAATCCCCTCTGGCGATCAGCCACACCACAAACAAACCCGCCAGCCAAAACCAGGAATCACCGGAATGCGCCAGCAGCGCTCCGGAAAACCGGCGCCAGCGGGATGCAGCCGGGACACGCAGCTGTGTGGAAAGTCTTTCATCCCATTCCAACAGCCATTTTATCCGAAGGTTTTGCGAATATTCAGGCTGGGTTTTTTCCGGCAAGGTCCGCCCTCAACATTTCCAATTGATGAGGTTTGTCAACATCCATGCCTGCTTCCGCATGGGGGAATACAATCACCCGTCCACGAATTCCAAGGCGTTTGCTGACAATCGTTTCGGCTTCCTTCAAGGAAAGTTGATGGAGCAGGAGTAGAAACAGGGTATCAAACCCCAGCAGCGAAGCCTGTTTGAGGGAACTTTTGCGCGCCGCAGTCAATTTCACTGATAAGGGGCTGTCCCGCAGAATTGTCTGGGGACGCATCGCCACTACATCCCCGCCACAAAATTCACCATCCTTCATGCGCGTATATGTCCGCCGGGATCCGGGAAAACGGGCTTCCATCACATCCCGTTGGATGATGCTGTAGTACAGGTCATGGTCGGTTTCGTTGATTGCACCGATAAACCAATCCACCATTTGGGTGGTGATGGCTGGAATATCCGAGGAGAGCAGGACAAGTTTTTCGGCGGCGGGGTTCAACCGCAGAACCTCCTGGGCTCCAGCCTGGATATTGGCAATCATTTCACCCTGGTTTTCAACGAATGCGACTGGTTTTTCACAAGTAATATCCATGGCAAGCAGCAGACCCACCAATACAATTCGATCCACCAGCGGTGATGCATCCGCAGCTGAAATGACCCATTGAATCATTGGCTTGCCGGCTATATCCAGCATGGCTTTATATCCGCCCTGTGTGTACGAGTACAACGGTTCGTCCTGGCGGGGAATTCCCCCCGCGGTGATCATGACATCCATTGGCAAACCTCCGCCCAAATTCTACCCCCAAGTTTACAATTATGCAAATTTGGGGCTGTGGTGCTCCGTTTTATTTGACATCCCGGGTTGAAGACTTATAATGAAAAGCGTTCATCCGTCCCAAGCGGGAAACGACAGAAAGGGCACAATGTGAAGCGCATTGATTCATATTTATTGGTTGCGGGTTTGATCATCCTCAGTCTGATCCTCAGCGCCTGCCAGTCGGCTGACCCGGCGCAAGCCCAACCGGAAGCCGGTTATAACGCATTGTCAGTAACTGCCCATGATTGCAGTTATGGGGGTGAAATTTATTCAATCGAAGCCATCAACTCCTCCACTGTGCGGTTCACCCTGTGCACACCGGATGCAGGTTTCCCGGCAAAGGTGGCATTTCCCACTTTTGCCATCCAGGATACCGAAGTGTTAAACAGTTCCGGCGGGCAGGCGGATGCCATTATTGAAAGCGGTGTGTATTCCGGTCCTTTCCGGGTTAAGGAAGGGAATCCGGCAAGCTCTCTGGTGTTGGAACTCAATCCTGCCTACTGGGTAGTTCCCCCGCGCCTGCAGGAACTGGTCATACGCTGGCCGGCTTCAAGCGGCATGCGGCAGACGGAATTGCTGGCAGGGCGTGCAGATTTGATGGATGACTTTGATATGCGATCACAGCTGTTCCGCTCGAATCCCATCTATTCAATTTATGCACGTCCCTCCCTGAACATCGCATATATCGGCATGAACCGTGATTTGCCTCCTTTTGATAATGAAAATGTGCGCCTGGCGTTTGCCAAATTATTCGATCGGGAAATCATTAAAAGCAATTGTTTTCCGATGGGATCACTGCTGGCTCAACAATTCGTGCCCACAATCCTTTCCCCGGGATATACATCCATGCTCCGCTGGCATGATACCAACCTCAAGGAAACCCGGGAATTGTTGGAGAAAGCCGGCTACGATTTTTCGCAACCCCTCATCCTGATGTACACCAATGAGAGTACCGCAGCGCTGCCCAATCCCAACCTGGTGGCGTTTGAAATTCAATCCCAGCTAAAAAAAGTCGGGATCAAAGTCAAATTCAACCGCCTGACCCTGAACCAGGTCAGGAATGCGGTTGATGCCGGTGAGGTGCCATTTTATATTGATGGATTTACCGCTGACTTCCCGGATGCAACCAGCTTTTACAATCATAATTTCATTTTCAATTCACAGCGGTTCGGTTCATTGTACCCGGACCTTGTCGCTGCCATCGAAGCAGCCAGCAGCACAGTTGACCCTGCCGAACGCCAACTGAAATATGACATTGTCAACAATCTGATAAAAACCCATGCGCCATTGATCCCTTTGGCGCACGCCAATTCCTCACTGGCGGCATCATCCGAGGTTGGAAATGTCATCATCGGTCCAATCAGTGAGAGCTTTAACCTGATGACCACACCGGATAACACATTGACCTTTGTCCAGGATACTGCTCCCACCTCCCTGTGGATCGCTGATGAATCCAGTGCAGACACCCTGCGCATTGGGCATTTACTCTATTCCACTTTGACTGAATACGGT
>CALMHE010000140.1 GCA_937863865.1 uncultured Anaerolineaceae bacterium
TCAGTAATGTAATGATCAGCCGAATGGGTGTCTACAAGTCCAATATAATGGGCTCGTTGCATATTTAACGCACTGTCGGCAACTATGCTAGAGGCATGAATTTGATTTAAACCCATACCATCTCCAATTAAGAAAATCACATTTTTTATCCTAGCAAACGTGCTAATTGGGATGATAATGCTGATAATAAATACAATAAATAGGTTTTTTCTCATGGTTTTTGTTTGTTTTTATTCAATTTGCTGCCCATCTCCCCACTGGATGGCGATAAAATTGCAGATTATTTTTTTCCGCCTGCCATTGGAAAATTTCTACAAACCATCCGACCATATGGTCCGATGATCCTTTTATTTCTGGTTTTTATTCCAGGCAGGCTTGGATTTGATGTAATCGGCTGGGCAATGTATCCAGCCTTGCAAACCCTTTGGACATTGCTCCTTGGAGGTATAGTATGACAGTTCAAGTTACAATCATTGGTTTGGGACAATTGGGCGCGTCATTTGGTCTGGCACTCGGTGAGTATAAGGATCAGATCACACGTTTTGGTGTGGATACCGATCCTGTGCAGGCACAAAAAGCCCAAAAAATGGGGGCGGTGGAAAAAGTTCATCCGCGATATTCAGACGCGGTCAAAGATGCGGATGTTGTTATCCTGGCTGTACCGCTGGATGAAGTCGAGGACACGGTTAAAAGTATTGCTCCTGATTTGCGGGAGGGATCCGTGATCCTGGATACCTCCCCTTTGAAAGTGGCTGTCTTCGAATTGATAAAAACCCTCCTGCCGGAAGACCGTTATTTTGTCAGTTTTATGCCCACCCTCAACCCGGCATATCTTCATGAAACTGAAACTGGTACTGATTCAGCCCATGTGGACTTGTTCAAAAACGGGTTGGTGGTTACAGCCTGCCCTCCCAATACCCATGCTGACGCAGTAAGGCTGGCGGACGATCTGGCTCACCTGATTGGAGCCCGTCCGTTTTATGTTGACCCATACGAATCTGATGGTTTGATGGCTGCCGTGGACTTATTACCCAGATTGACCTCTGCCGCCCTCCTCAACGCCTTATCAAACCAACCCGGCTGGCGGGAAGCGGAGAAACTCACTGGACGGGCTTTTTATTCCAGTACAGTAACCCTTTTACAGGAAGATAGCAGCAAGCCGGACGTTCTTTATATCTACAACCGTGAGAATGTCGTGCGAGTCCTCGACAACTTGATTGCTTCGCTTACATCCATTCGAGATGCAATCGCAGAAGGAAATTCAGAATCATTGGCGAAATTATTAAAGAAAATGCATTCCCTTCGGGATGAATGGTGGAAACAACGCCAGCTGGGAAACTGGGAAAAGAAAGTTGAACAACCGGAAATACCCTCGGCAGGTGAAAGGTTTGGACGTCTGTTTGGTATCCGCCCCCGTAAAGGCAAGAAAAACGATTAAGGGATTGGCAATGGCATTCTACTGTTATATCGTGGAATGTGTTGATGGTTCATATTATACAGGTTGGACAACCGATCCCATCCGCAGGGAATTTCAACACAACCAGGGCATCGGCTCGGCATATACCCGGCATCACCGACCCGTCAGGCTGGTCTATGTGGAATCCCAGCCTGACCGTTCCACTGCACAACGGCGGGAATATGCATTAAAACGATTAACCCATGCAAAAAAACAAGCCTTGATTGACAGGCAGGCTTATGTCCATAAAAGAACTGAAAACTCAACTTCCTGATGCAGAGTGGTTGTGTGTTGCGCCTGGACGGATAAATTTGTTGGGGGAGCACGTGGATTACAACGGTGGCGCTGTTTTACCAGCCGCCATTCACCGTTCCATTAAACTTGCTGCCCTGCTACATACAGGAAATATAATCGAACTGCACGCCATTGATCTGGCAGAATCCGTCTGTTTCAACCTGGATCAATTGGCTCTTAAACTGGACATCAACGGACTGCCTTTGCCCGGCTGGGCATGTTTTCCGGCTGGTGTTGCTCATGTTCTGCAATCCCATGGCTACAGGATAACCCCAATTAAGGCAGCCCTTACATCTGACATCCCCATTGGATCCGGGTTAAGCTCATCTGCTGCATTGGAGGTTGCTTTTGCCGCTTTATGGCAGGAATTGGGGGAATGGTCCCTGGATCGGTTATCACTCGCCCGCTTTTGCCAGGAAGCAGAAAATGTTTATATTGGCGTCAACAGCGGCTTGATGGATCAATTTGCCTCTGCCAACGGTGTGGAAGGACACGCCCTGTATTTTAATACGAAGTCTCTAGAATATTACCCGGTTCCCATCCCAAAGAATTATTCCGTTGTCGTTGCTGATTCCAAAATACGGCGAAAATTAACACAATCCGGATATAACAACCGCCGGGCAGATTGTGAAGAAGCCCTTGCCATATTAAAAAAAGAGATGCAGGAAATCGAAAACCTTTCGGATGTATCACCGGCTGAATTTACTCTGCTGGCTCACAAGCTTCCTCCGGTTATTGCCAGACGTGCCAGGCATGTTGTGAGTGAGTGTGCTCGGGTCGAACGGGGGGTCGGCTTGCTGGGAGATGGGAAAATTATTGAATTTGGTGAGCTGATGTTTGATTCCCATCGCTCTTTGCGTGATGACTATGAAGTCAGCCTGCCGGAATTAAATTTTTTAGTGGAGACTGCAGCATCTTTGGCTGGATGTGTGGGAGCACGGCTTACCGGCGCTGGATTTGGCGGCTGCACCGTAAATATTGTTGAAAATTCCCGTCTCGATGAGTTTATCTCCCGGTTGGAATACGAATATGCATCCGCCTTCGGTAAAATGGCGGATGTTTTTGATTGTCATATCGTGAAAGGTGTGAGTGCCTTCCCCTGGAACTGGAATTCGTCCAGACTGGAGAAGAATAATCCAGAATGGGATATTTTGGATTAATTTCAATCTGTGAATACCGGCAGGTGACCCAGTGATATGATATCAGCCCATTTGGCGCGTTCACCTTCTGTCAGGATGGCAGCTTCCGCCACAACTTGTGCCCCAGCTTTATTTAAGATTAAGCGCATCCCCTGGAGTGTGGAACCGGTGGAGATGACATCATCCACGATTACAGCCTGTTTCCCTTCCAAGGATCGTATATCTTTTTCATCCAGATACAGAACCTGGGGTTGACCCGTGGTGATGGATAGGGTTTCAACCTGAAGTGCCGCCCCCATGTAAGGCTTGTA
>CALMHE010000141.1 GCA_937863865.1 uncultured Anaerolineaceae bacterium
CATTAAACTGGATACCATTCGGGGCATTTGTCCGTCCCAAAGGTGAAAATGACCCGGAAGTCCCGGGCGGATTGGCATCTGCGAAACCCGGGGTACGATTTGCAGTTATGCTGGGTGGTCCATTGATGAATTTGTTGACCGGTGCCTTAATTTTTTCCATTCTCTTCACCCAAACCGGGATTCCCAATGAAAATGCAGTCATGATTTATGCCACATCACCCAATTCACCTGCTGATCAGGCTGGCATTCTTCCGGGTGACGTGGTTTTAAAAGTTAATGATAGCCCAATCACGACAATTACAAGTCTTTCAGGAATTGTCAAATCCAATATCGGGAAACCCATCACACTTTTTCTCAATAGGGATGATCAACCGATCACAGTATCACTGATTCCACGTGATAATCCACCTGAAGGTGAAGGCGCAATGGGAGTGATGTTGACCAATCCCATGTTACAAGTATCATGGATGGAAGCCGTACCCTGGGGAGTGCGTGCAACCCTTAATCAGGGTTTGCAATTGCTGCAATTACCGGGGAAATTAATATCCGGACAGATCAGCACCGATGAAGCCCGCATGGTGGGACCAATCGGCATGTATTCCATTTATGAAAGTGCCCGTGAGGACGATATTGAGACTGGTTCATCTGGAGCCGCTCAGCGGGGGTTCAGTGTATTGACTTTATTGGGCATTATCTCGGTTGCCCTCGGATTTACGAATTTACTTCCCATTCCCGCTCTGGATGGTGGACGGATCCTTTTATTGCTACCGGAATTAATTTTCCGGCGTCGAATTCCAGTGCAATATGAAAACATCATCAATATGGTCGGATTCATTCTTTTACTTCTACTGATGTTCGTAGTCACGGCTCAAGATATTCTCAACCCAATCAAGATTCCATGAGGTATTATGGCTGCCAAACCGCATAAACCCATCCCATTTGATCAGGTACTGGCTGCATTATTGGATCCGGAAAAAACATTTCCTCCCGCTTTTTTACGCTCATTTTCTGATTTGGAATTACGGCATCGAATTGAGTTAATGAAAATCTGGAACCAGATCGATCCTCAACGCCGGATTCATCTGCTTGAAGACCTGGAAGAACTGGAGGATATGGACTACACCGTATCCTTTAATGAAGTGGCACGCGTGGCACTAAAGGATCCCGAGCCAGATGTCAGAATTATTGGAATACGCCTCCTATGGGGAGTGACAAGCGAAGGTCTGGCTGCTACATTTATACGGTTGATGCAATCCGATCCTGTGGATGGAGTCCGTGCTCAAGCTGCCGCTGGATTGGGATATTTCATTTACATGGGTGAACTAGAGGAAATCAATCCCGAATTACTACACACCTGCGAAGACGCACTGATTGCAGCATACCATCGCGGAAAATCCGTTCTCATCCGCCGTCGGGCACTTGAATCATTGGGATATTCCAGCCGCCAGGAAGTTCCCGCAATGATCAGGAAGGCATATTCCATTTCGGAGGATGATTGGCTTAACAGTTCCCTGGTTGCCATGGGACGTTCCGCCAATTCCAGATGGGGAAAATATGTCCTGGCATCCCTCGAAAATCAAAAGGTATCTGTCCAGGTGGACGCCATCCATGCTGCTGGCGAATTAAGTCTTGAGCAGGCGCGTGAACCTCTTTTACAATGGCTGGAGGATGGTGTTGAGGATGAGGAAGTCTTCCTGGAAATTGTTTGGGCACTTTCATCCATTGGCGGGGAGGGTGTCCGACCTGCATTGGAAAAAATCCTTGAAGAGAGTGATGACGATGAAGATGCAGATATCATTGAAGATGCCTTGGACAACCTGTTGATGACTGAAGGCTTGGCTGATTTAAACATGTTCGATTTTGATGTTGAAGATGCTGATGATATCGAGACAA
The DNA here is from genome assembly GCA_937863865.1 of uncultured Anaerolineaceae bacterium. Taxonomy (GTDB): domain Bacteria; phylum Chloroflexota; class Anaerolineae; order Anaerolineales; family Anaerolineaceae; genus CALMHE01. Next base: position 1,894 of record CALMHE010000141.1, read on the forward strand.
AATCAACAAAAAGCAAATCCGGGAAACATGGCAGCCAATGAAAATTTTTAATCATCAGAACTTATTCCTGCTTTTACTCACATCCTTGATCCTGCTAATTGGATTTCCACCCAATTCAGTTCAGGCTAAAACAACAATCTCCGTTGAGGACGTGGCTGTTTTTTATGAATATGGCGGACAGGCAACATTCCAGGCGCTGATTACCAGTGATGTCCCAATTAAAATCGTTTATATTTCCATCCAATCCATAGGACAGGGTACCCGGCTGATTGAGTTGACTCCCGGCTCTCAAGGGGAGGTATTGGTCCAGGTGGATATCCAGAAATTGGCTTTGCGTCCCTTTGCCCCGGTCGACTACTGGTTTGAGGTGGTACCGGAACAGGGCGATCACCTGATTTCGCAGAAATATCAATTTGACTACATCGATAACCGGTTTGAGTGGAATACATTGAAATCTGATTCCATTCAGATTCACTGGTTGGGTGACGATCGTAATTTTGGTCAGGATATATTCAATGTCGCTGAGCAAGCATTGGAAACGGTTCCCTCACTCATCCAGGCTGTACCTCCTGTACCCCTAATCATTTATGTTTACCGAAATCCCGGCGATTTACAAACCGCCTTATCCCTGATCCACCAGTCCTGGGTGGCAGGTCATGCCAGCCCGGATCTGGGCACCATCCTGCTTTCCGTACCCGAAACCCCCTCTCAAAGATTGGATTTGGAACGGCAAATTCCCCATGAACTGATTCATATCCTGTTGTATAAAGAAACCGGCACATCCTACCCGCAAATCCCGGCATGGTTGAATGAGGGTATGGCTTCAATGGCTGAACTCTATCCCAATCCGGACTACCCCAGAGCAATGGAAAAAGCTATTCAGGCAAACGGTTTGCTTTCCATGAATCAGCTGTGCAGTACATTTCCACCCGATGCGTCAAACGCATTTCTTGCCTATGCGCAATCCGCTTCCTTTGTA
>CALMHE010000142.1 GCA_937863865.1 uncultured Anaerolineaceae bacterium
CACAAGGGACCTGTTGACCTGGCTCTTCGAGTCTGGGATTACGAAGGCAACCAATCCGTGGGTTATCCGGGGCTGCGGGGAATTTACAACAATGCCGGATGTATGAATACAATTCCAACGGAATGCCAGCCAAATTCCAATCAGGCTGCCATCTTCTCCGAGCCGGGCTACCAGGGGACATGCAAATTGTTGGATCTGGGAACCTACACCTCCGGCAGTCTCGCACCTGTGGGAGACAATAATACAGACTCCGTGCTGGTGGGATCCAGGGTAAGGGCAGTATTATATGACGGTTCATTGGGCGGGCGACCGGATGGGTTGGAATGGAATGATGCCAACCTTGCGGATAATCGAATCGGTGGAGTAAATCGTGTTTCCTCCATCATCGTTGAAACCCGTGATACCGCACCCGGATCCATCACCTTTGACGATATTTTTTCTCCAAATGCATCCCTGACTCCTTCCAGCAATGATTCATTGGTATTATCCTGGTGGCGCGGCTCGGCAATAGAATATTCCGCCTCCCTGACCGGTCCGGTGAACCAGCAGCGGGACTGGGGAAATCTTAACAACTGGTCGGTGGGATCCCTGCCTGCCGGGAATTATACGCTGAGTATTCAAGCCCGGAATGGCGGGGGAATGTCACAAGGTTCCAAGACCTTTACCATCTCCCCAGCCACCCTTCCCGACTCCGGTCAGCAGACCATTCCTTATTCTACGAATTTCGACAGTGATAACAGCACCTGGACCGCAACCGGTTTCTGGCGCAACTATGAAACCACCCGGAATGGTCTCCCGACGAAGGTTTTTGGGTATAACGATGGAACAGGTTATTATAATTCTTATAAAGACTCCAATAATTATCTTTATGAATATCTGCGCGGGGATCTGACCTCGCCTCCCATCCAGCTGCCGGCTGGATCGACCTGGCTCCGCTTCGATTCCCTGATGGACTCTGAAAGCAACTATCCCTATTGGGACCGGCGGATCGTTCAAATATCTGTGAATGGCAGCCGCTTTACTGACCTCTACGAAATGCAGGCTGACCCTCCGGATTACTGGACTTCCAGCCCGGCATTGAATTTAAGTGAATTCGCTGGGAATGTCATCCGGATTCGTTTTCATTTTGATGCAGTCGAGTACCGTTACAATACCGGTCAGGGCTGGTTGATTGATAATTTTTCGGTAACCACCACTCCACCGGACGGAACCGGCTGTGCTGAATCCTCCAACGATTCCATCCTGGCAGCCACTGCAACTGCTTATGGTCAGACCATATCCGACGCCATTTGCCCGGCTGGAGACCTGGATTATTATTACTTCGATGGCGAGGCTGGAGATACCATTGGGATCAATGTGGATGCCCAAAGCAACGGCTCCAGCCTGGATCCCGTCCTTCATTTCTATGATTCCAATGGCAGGCTTTTGGAGATGGTCGATGATGAGGTCTATACGGTCATTCGCGATCCTCTATTAAATTATGTGCTCCCATCGGATGGAAGATATTATTTCGGCATCCAGGCATGGGATCACCCGGGTGGAGGGGGCGAAAATTGGTATTACCAGGTTCAATTGATAAAGGGTGCCAACCGCCCAACTCTGACATTGACCGTGCCTAACTCCCAGGGTTGGATTCCTCCAGGAATTTTTCAGGCTCAAGCTGATGTTACTTCATTTGGCAGCAATATTTCACAGGTTGCCTTCTTCTGGCATTCTGCTGACTGGGAAAATGGTGATTGGGTTCTCCTGGGGGTGGACAGTGATGGATCCAATGGCTGGACGGCGACTGTTAATCCATCGGGGTTGGGTTCCATGTCCGGCAGTGCCATTTTTGCTCGCGCCACGGACCTGGCTGGCAACCAGGGCGGCGATATGAGGATCATCCAACAGGTGGATACAACGCCTCCTGCTGTCAATCTTCAACCGCCTGCCAACCCCCACCCGGGAACAGCTGTCCAGTTGCTGTGGACAGCCCATGATGAACAAAGTGGAATGGATTACTCCAATCTTGATGTTCAGGACAACAGCGGGGGGTGGCAGGTATTGGAAAATGACATACCCCCCAGCCGGACAAGTGCCTGGCATCTGGGTACATTTGGACATACGTTTGACTACAGATTAACCGGATTTGATCGCAACGGCAACTCAGCTTCCTCCCAGGTCAGAACAAAAATTGAGACGACCTGCACTCCGGATCCATATGAACTTGATCCCAATGAAGACCTGCCAATTGGAGCGATCTTCTTACCCTTGTTGACTTACCAGGAACACAACCTTTGCGGACTGTCAGATGCCGACTGGGTCAGGATCATTGCACCGGAAGCGAAAACGCTGGTCGTCAGGGCGGATTCATTAAGCGGTGGCGCGGCAGTGAGATTGAAATTATTTGATTCAACGGGCAGTCAGCTGCTGGCTGAGATTGAATCATCGGGTTTGGGCAAGGGTGCTGCGCTGATTTATCCCTTAAGTACCTCCGGCGAATATCTCCTGAGGGTGACACCCCTTGACAGCCGGCTGGCAGGAACCAATGTCCGTTATAAACTGTTTGCCTTTATTGGCTTGGCTTATTATCTGCCTATCATATCAAGATGAGTCGCTTCCTTCGGTTGATTTTTTTTCTGGTAATCCTATCTTCATTGTTGGCAGGTAACATCGTTCAACAAGGCAAAGCGTATGCCGGCTCTCCGGAAATAACAGCCATTACGGAAGCATTGGAAACCCTTGCCCAAAACCGTCTGGATGTGTTGGCGTTCATTATTTACCGGGTGAATATCGATCATTATGAGATTTCGTCAGACGGCAATATATATTTTTTGTGGCTTGGGTTTACAGATCGTGATTCTGCTTCAATCATTGCCAGTGAACCGATGCCTGCCATTGCCAGGTTGACTGGTGCAGACCCTGCCAGGGCATCTTCCTGGACAATAAATATTTCAGCGGATCTTAATTGGATTGCCGAACTATCCAGCCTTCCGGAGGGCTTGATCAGCCGGGATCTACAGGAAACCTTCATTTCTGAAGCAG
>CALMHE010000143.1 GCA_937863865.1 uncultured Anaerolineaceae bacterium
TTCTTACTGCCATTGCGATCCCCAGCTACGCCGAGTACATCCGTCGCGGGCATAGGGCGGACGCCCGCGCCGGACTGTTGCAGGCGCAGCAGTGGCTTGAGCGTGCCGCTACGGCGACTGGGGTGTACCCCACCGCCCTGCCCAATGCCAGCTCCAGTTGTAAGGCGGGCTGCCAGCTGCTGGATCGCTCCGCAACTGCGGTGTTAAATAATTGAAGAGCTTCCAGGAGATGCCCCTTGGCAATCCGTTGTGCCTGGTCCGCCAGCCGGGCGCGCATTTCCGCTGTGGCATCCACCTGGGCGGCATTACCTGACTCCGACAGGAGAATGTTACGCAAATGATCCACCACCTGGCGGGCAAACTGGCGTGGATCCGAACCTGCATCCATCGCCCGGTGAAGGCAATCCAAACCCAGTGACAGGTTTCTTTGAATAATTGCTTCAACCAGTTCCACGGCGGTCTCACTGGGGGCGGTTCCAAGTACTGCCTGGGTCAAATCCATCGTAATTCGTTGACCCGTGGATGCCAGTTGATCCAGCAATGATATGGCATCGCGCATGCTTCCCGTGGATTGCCGGGCAATCAGGACAAGGGCGTCATCATCAAACTGTAATTTCTCTTCCACGGCAATTTTCTTGAGAAGACGCACAATCTCAATCACGGGTATCCGCCGGAATTCATGACGCTGACAGCGGGATAAAACCGTGGCTGGGATTTTATGAACCTCGGTTGTCGCCAGGATAAAAATGGCGTGCTCGGGTGGCTCCTCCAAAGTTTTCAATAGCGCATTAAATGCTGCAGTGGAGAGCATATGGACTTCATCGATAATATAGACCTTGTATTTCCCCTGGGTTGGGCGAAAATTAATTTTTTCACGTAAATCACGCACATCGTCCACGCTGGTGTTGGATGCGGCGTCAATTTCAATCAAATCCAGAAAGCGTCCCTCATTGACCGCGAGGCAGTAATCACAAACATCACAGGGTCGGTTCTGGATATCTTCTGAAAGGCAGTTTACCGCCTTGGCAAGCAGACGCGCAGTGGTTGTCTTGCCTGTCCCGCGTGGACCGGCAAACAGGTAGGCGTGTCCCACCCGACTGTTGCGGATGGCATTCTGCAAGGTGTGGGTCACATGTTCCTGTCCAATCACCTCTTCCCATAGACGGGGTCGCCATTTCCGATAAAATGCCTGTGCCATGTTCTCCTTATGTTCAACCCACGGAAGTCAGGGGAGACGTGCCCGGGCACGCACATTCCCTGCAGAATCGATCACTGTCACCATTTCACCTGATTGCCAGATTGGTTCAGACAGCCCCCAATATAAATCAGGAAGTGTATTCCGTCCAGCTCCGCTGTGAATCCGAATACTCCCCCCCTGAACAAGCAGCTCCGGAAAGGTGAACACGTGGTTATCCTCGTCCATAACCTGCCAGCCCGTCAGCCCGAGGTCACCATTGCCCACACGTTCCAGGGTCAGTACCTCCATTGAGACCACCCCCATCCCGGTCACACCTTTTACCTCAATCACCTCCACATCCAGCGATGGCAGCGTGGGTGTGGGAATCACAACCGCCGGGATTTCCGGGGTGCCCGGGGGTGTCCCCCTGGATGGTCCCAGTTCCTTTATGATTGCCAGCTGCTGGGGGCGAATCCAAGCCAGCCATAAAATTGCCACCGTGGCAACCGTCACGAGGATATTCAAAAAAATGAAGAGCAGTGATCTTGGGATAACTTTCATGGCAAAAACCCTCCTTGAATCATAGCATGGATTGGGTAAAATGGGGGATGAATGGAAAATCAACATGCGCCTGATGATTGATGGACACAACCTCATCCCCAAAATTCCCGGCATGCAATTAAGCAACCCAGATGATGAAATGGAACTGGTCAGGTTGTTGCAGATTTATTGCCGGATTAAACGTCAGACAGTTTCTGTTTTCTTCGATGGTGCTCCCGCCAGCCAGGCAAAATCCCGCCGTTTCGGTCAGGTGACCGCTCATTTCATCCACCAGGGCAGTACGGCAGACGATGCCATCATTGAACACCTGACCAGATTGGGAAAAAGGGCTCGCGAAGTTATGGTTGTCACTTCCGACCGGCGGGTGCAGAACGAAGCCCGCGCCAGGCATTCGCCTGTAATGACGTCAGAGAAGTTTGCCTTTACATTGATGGAAGCCGTCCAGCATGATAATCAGCAAAGCCAGGATCCTGAAATGTCAGACGACGAATTGAACGAGTGGCTTCGCCTCTTTTCTGATACAGATTCACCGGATAATTAATCCAGCCGGTCAGACTCTTAATATTTCCTAATGTTTATAGGACTATTTTGATGTATATTACCCGCATGACATCCTCTTACCGGTAAACTCGGATGTCACACCGGGCAGTCGGAACTGGCATCATCAAATGCCCCGAAAAACCACTGCCGCGGTGGAGTAAATTTACCAGGATCGCCAGGCATGACCCCTTCATGCCTGGCGATCCTCTTCATAACCGGGAAATTTCATTATAGAAAATAATTTCATTTGTAATTTGATTCAAATAATGCTATAGTGAATTTGCATGAGCATCCTTATGACAATTGAGGTGTGGAATATCCACAACCTGTCCAGCCATCCTGATGGAACTGGACAAACCCGGAACTCTTAAAAGATCCGCTTAAGATTGGGCGCGCCGTATTGACGGCTCCTGCCCGGCAGGAATGACGCCGTAATGGTCTTGGTCAATCGAATAAAGGATGCTCATGCTCCTTTTAACCGGGTATTCCCATTCTGAATTGCAACATGCTATAATACGCATGCCCGCCCCAGTAGCTCAAATGGACAGAGCAAGGCACTCCTAACGCCTAGGTTGGGGGTTCAATTCCCTCCTGGGGCACTCACCTGTAGACACAACCGGAGGATCCTGAAAAATGATCCCTCCGGCTTTTTTATGAATCTTTAAATTGAAACAGGAAACGTGGATTATGAAAGTCGGGATGGATGCCTCAATGATAATCAATCCTGCGTTCCTGTCACCCACATCAATGCCGTATAATACAACCATCCTCTCATGTGAGTTCCCCATTGAATCAGATCAAATCAATGCGCGCCTTTCTCTCGTCCCTTGCCCTGGCTGCGTCCACTGCTCTCTCGATTGCCATTGTCTGGCAGTTCTTCGTCCAACCCGCCCTGCTTTCCACCTACTCCGCCAAGCCTTTACTCAGCCTCTGGCATATCCATAATTCAATACCGGATATCCAGGCGAAAATGATCTTTGGCTATATTGCCTTGGGATTATTAAATGCAGCCGGCTGGTGGTTGATTCGCAGGGTTCCCCGCCCCTGGGCATGGATATTACTGATCCTGGGGGCACTGGGTTGTGCCATATCCTTGTTATGGATGTATCCTTATGGGGCATCGGACATTTTTGATTACATCGTGCGCGGACGGATTACCGGCATCTACGGCGGAAACCCATTTCTAAATCTTCCACTGGAATATCCAAACGACCCATTTTATGGCTACATGTGGTGGCACGAAGCTCCCACCGCATATGGACCATTATGGGAGCTGCTCGCCGGCATCACCGCCCGGCTTGCCGGTGAAGGATTTGTTGCCAATGTGTTCGCCTTCAAGCTCCTGTCCGGTTTTTTTTGGGCAGGCAGTGTGGCGGTTGTCGCCCTTATTCTGCACCGGATCGATCCCCGAAAGGTTCTTCCGCGAACCCTGCTCTATGCCTGGAATCCAATCCTGCTTTACGAAACCTTCGGCAACGGTCACAATGATATTGTGATGGTCTTTTTTATCCTGCTGGCTTGCTGGGCATTTACTGGGAAGAAATGGGTGCATGGTTTCCTGGCATTGACCGGTGGTGTATTGATCAAGTTTGTCCCCGGTCTGCTATTCCCCGCCGCACTGGCTTTTGCCTGGGCTTTGCTGCCTAATCTGCGAGCCCGGATCCGTTGCCTGCTCCTGGCGGGGCTTTGTTGCGCGGTTTTCGCGGCAGCGGCTTATGCCCCCTTCTTCAGTGGTTTTGAACATTTTTACCTCGCCCATGAACTGCCGCTCTACACCACATCCCTGCCGGCAGTCCTCTATCAATCCTTGAAAGGGATTTTAAATGGCTATGCTTCCCCATACATATCACTCGGGGCATGGATCATCACCGGTCTATTTACTGCCTGGCAGGCATGCCGGCTTTGTCGCCATCCGGAGTTGGGGTTTACGCGGGTGGCATTTAATACCCTGTATTTCTTTCTCCTGGTGACCATCACCTGGTTCCAACCCTGGTATACACCCTGGATTTTGGGTCTGGCAATTCTGCTCCCGGCTCCCTGGCTGTGGATGGGGGAGGTTCTGGTTTTCCTCACCCGCTCCAAACCGCTGATATTCATCCCCATTGCCTACTGGATACCGCCTTACCCACCCCAACCCTGGTTGGAAATTCAACTTACAATGGGTGTATTGGGCATTCCCTGGTTGTTCACCCTGGCAGTCATGATCCGGAAAAAGTTGAAGAACTTCCCTGGCTTGAAACCCGATAGCGGGGAATAATGCCCGGAGTTTCCAAAATAACTTTCATTGGTTTCCGCTTGGCGTGAATGGAATGCAGATGCCTTGAAATCCGATGCCGGTGGTGCTGAAAAAGGGTGGAAAATTGCCTTTGCCGTTCCGGCAGGGGTGAGACATGGAGGGGCGGCAATCCATGGGCGCCCCGCGCCCGGTTGCAGCGTACCAGTTCGACGGCTGGTGCAGTGGGGCATCCATGGATCATGTGAATACCGAAATCCCTGCATGGTGTGGGACGTTTTGCATAAATGGTGCATTGAACCCATTCACCCACCCTGCCTTCCAACGCAGTACAACGCGGGTTAAGCTGGTTCGTCCCGCGCATGCAGGAAAAGAAATCAGTGACGGATTCGGTCAATTCAGGTGGAACACAACCACCCATATCCTCATCCGCTTCACCCCAATAAAATGAGACCCGGTAATACGAACAGCAGGCGCCACAAGTCTGACAGGGATCCATAAAAATTTCATTCTCTTTCAGATTAGGCGCAGATTATACAACCGCCCGAAAATTTTGGGGAGAGGGGAAATTTTTATAAAATAATCTGCAAAATACAACCGACCGGGATGCCCGGTCGGTTGTATTTTATTACTCCCAAATTCAGATATGATCCACTACTCTCCAGATAAGGCACCTCCTTTTACAGGAAAGAGGGGAAATCGGTCGTCTGGTTACCATCCACCATGGCGACGACCACCTCCCAAGGCACAGCCACCCCATGCATTCGTCTTTTCCAGCAGTAA
>CALMHE010000144.1 GCA_937863865.1 uncultured Anaerolineaceae bacterium
CATCGACGATAACCCCAACCAATATTTTTCCAACACAACCATCTCCAGTTTTTACAGCCACAGAATTAATCATCCCAGTTGCTCCAGCTGGAACCCACACCGTAACAAGTAAACCTCCCGTAATAATACCAACCTTAACTCTTACCCCAACATATTTACCCACCTCCATTGGTGGAGGAACCGGTCAAATTGCATTTTCCAGCGATCAGACCGGTGTCATGCAAATTTATCTGATCCGGATCGACGGGAGTGGTCTTCAACAAATTACCAACCTGCCGGATGGTGCCTGTCAACCAACATGGTCTCCGGATGGTCGTAAACTGGCATTTATCAGCCCCTGTCTTCGAAAACAGGATGCCTATTGGGGTTCAAAAATATATTCACTGGAAATTGATTCCAATATGCCACCTACCCCGATGCCAATTCCTTCCGATGCGGCAGGTGATTATGATCCCGCCTGGTCCCCGGATGGTAAATATATAGCTTTTACATCCATGCGGGACAGCCGTCTGCCGCATATTTACTTATTGGATTTGGAAAAGGAAGAAACCATTCTTCTATCCGATATGGATATGCGGGAACGTCAGCCTGCATGGTCACCAGATGGCAAGTTGATAGCTTATATCCGGGAACAAAACCTGACTCAGATTTGGCTCATGCCGCCTGATGGAATCAATCCGGAGCGATTTAGTTTGAGCGGTCCAATCAATGACCTGTACCCAGCCTGGTCACCGGATGGTAATTTTATCATTTTTACCCAGATGAAAAATGATGTTCGCATACCCAGCCTGGCAGGTATGAGATTACAGGATAAAAATACTTACAACGAATACACGATACCATTAAGAAATCAAACATCCATAGGACCCATATCATCTGCCAAATACTCACCGGATGGATATTGGATTGTCTATGAGGGTTGGCCGGATGGCATCAACCATGACATCTTTATTATGACAAGCAGTGGTTTAAATCCAATACAACTTACCAATTATTCATCCATGGAATTCAGCCCTGCCTGGCGACCCCTGCTTCAACCCTGATTCTTATTCAATAATAAATTTTGATATGCAGGCGCAAATAATGCAGGGGTACCTCCAGTGTGCCAGAATAAAACCCGTTCACCCGGTTTGATCGTTCCTTTATTCACCAGGTCAATCAGACCTGCCCCTGCCCTCCCTGTGTATACAGGATCCAAAAACAAGCCTTCATCCTGAGCAAACCTGCGGATGGCATTTTTTTCAATTGCCCCCAAAACTCCATATCCTTCGCCCAGGTAGTCTGCATTGACATGAATCTCATCTGGTGAAACAGTCGCTTTTTTGCCCAATCGTTCTGCTGCTTCGGTCGCCAAATCAGCCACCCTTTTTTTAAGATCTTCCTCTTTTTGATCAATGCTAATCCCAAGGATCTTTCCATTCCAGTTAGAGAGATAAGCTCCCAAAGCCAGACCTGCCTGGGTTCCACCTGATGAAGAAGCAATGAGGATCCAATCCACATCCACGTTCTGCGTCAAAAATTCCTGAAAAGCGTCAGCATATCCGAGGGTACCAACAGATGTGGATGCTCCCAACGGGATAAGATGCGGGCGCCTTCCATCCTCCCAGGCTTCAGCAAATTTTTTATGCAGGGTACTATCCCGACCTGTCTTTGTCGTCCAAACGATTTCAGCACCCAATAGTTCATCCAACAG
>CALMHE010000145.1 GCA_937863865.1 uncultured Anaerolineaceae bacterium
AACAAATACAGCACCCGCGGCAAAGTAACCCCAAGGAACACTAATGCTGTTAGCCAATGAATATAATGCTGGTACAGCCAGTTTTAAACGGTCAGGTGCGGGTACAAGGACTGATGCAAAGATAAAATCACCCCATGAACCCATAAATGCCAAAATCGCTGTCACTGCCAAGGCTGGTCTTGCCAGGGGTAATGCAATCAACAGAAAAGCTTCCACCGGACCGCAGCCATCCAGCATGGCTGCCTCCTCCAGATCAATTGGGATGGTATCAAAATATCCTTTCAAGTTCCAGGTACAAAAAACAAGTGTTCCGGTTGTATAAGCAAGTACCAAACCGACATGTTTTCCAAACAATCCGATTGCTGTAAGTAATTGGGCTATGGCTACCAGGGATAATATTCCCGGGAATGTAGAAAGCGCCAGCAGCAGGACTAAAAAGGTTTCTCGTCCCCGAAAACGAAATCTTGAAAGAGCAAATGCGGCTGATGTCGCAATGATCAATGAGAATATCGTAGCAGCTGTCGCTACAACAAGACTGTTCTTGAACCATGTCAGGAAGGGCTTTTCGAACAGCATTACTCGATAATTTTCAAAGGTCCACTCCGTCGGGATAAACATTCCCAGTAGATTTAAGGTATAAAGCCGATCACCCAGCCGACCCGACGCTAAAATGGCAAACCATACTGGATAAAATGCAAAGATCGTAAACAGGATTAGTATCCCATATTGCAATATACGAACCCCGGTTTTAGGTTTGCGGTTCATATGTTTGCTCCTTTGGTCAGGCGTGTTACCCGTAAACTCCATAAAGTAGCCAGGAATAACATGATAAATATCATGACTGCAAATGCTGTTGCCCGACCATAATTTTGCACTGAATAAATAATCCGGTAGGCATAGACCATCACCAATTCGGTGGCACCTGGCTTATCCGCAGCAAGCTGTGGACCACCCTGCGTGATCGCATATGCAGTTCCAAACATTTGGAATGCAGTAATGGATGTCAGCACCAACGCCGGCAAAACAGCAGGGCGGATGAGAGGGAGTGTAATTCGCATTAACTGCTGCCACCAATTCGCTCCATCGACTTCCGCTGCTTCATAAAGTTCCGTGGGTATTGATTGTAATGCTCCCAGGATGGCGACCATAAAGAATGGGTAAGAAAACCAGATATCCGCAAGAACAATGACGCCAAAGGCTGAAGCCGGATGGTTTAACCAAACCGGTCCTTTAATGTTAAATATTGCCAATAGTAATTGATTTAATGTGCCTTGTTCACGAAACATGAATTGCCAGACCAGAGCCATGAGGATTGCAACAGCTGATGCTCCCCAAGGGATAAATAAAGCCACTCTGAAGAAGGTTCTTCCTGGCAGATTTGAACTGTTTAAAATCAATGCCAGTACCAGACCCACAAGGAATGTCAACGGCACCCGAATGATGACGAATAAAATCGTTCGGAACACAACAATGATGAAATCGCCGGTATCCATCAATATCGCCAGGGATTCACCAAAGCTGACGATCACGCCCAGCAATACGCAAAGTATAATTGCAATAATCCACACCCAGGTTGATGATAATGGGGGGGATATCATCTTTGAAAATCTTTTATTCAACCAGTTGGCGACGATCAGCGGGACAAAACAAAGGAGTATCTTCAGAAGTGAAATAATTGAATCTGTTGTGAATAATGTCCCCAATAAATCTGCATAATTTTTATACAACGGATCCACCAGGCGATATGGTTCACCCAAACCAATTGGAGCCTTATCTTTGAAGACAGGCCAACAAAGGGGATCGAGAACACCGGTTAATCCAACTGAACAATCTGGATTCGGATGAAATTTGTTTCGATTGGTTAAAGAAATATACGCGTTTAATATTGTTGGATATATATTAAAAATTATGATTGCAATGATGGTCGGTAAAAGAAAAAGAAGTACAGTTAAAGCTCGTTTTTTCCCACTCCAGATCGACATCCTTCCCTCCTCTCATTGATATAAAGAAACTGGCTGGGAGTGTAAATTTCTCCCAGCCAGTTCAATAAACAGGATTACTTCATTTGCGAAATGGCATCATCCGCAGCTTTTTGGGCAGCTGCCATGGCATCTGCCGGGGTTGCAGCACCCTGCCAGATTGCCTGGCTGGCTTTGCCAACCGGATCCCATTGGGCTGAAGAGTATGGTGATGGTGACATTAGAACGCCAAGGTTCAAAGCGGTTCCAAATCCAACCACAGCAGCCAGCTTTTGGACCTCTGCATCTTTTAATGCATCTGTATTGGCAGGAATGGTTTTGTTGACCAGGGCGATCTTCTTCGAGGCTTCTTCACCCGTGAAGTACTTGATGACATCAATTACTATATCTTGATTCTCACGATCCACTGCGTTCTTGGTCATCATCAGGGTTTTAATGCCTACGAAGGGGCGACCGAAGGGAAGGATTCCATAGTTAATGCCAGCTTCTTCAATGCCGGCAACCGCCCATGGACCAGTCCACCACATGCCGATCTTGCCTTCCTTCAGAGCAGCGAAGCAGATATCATATGAGTTCTCAGTCAGGGAGACATCCTTGAATTTGGCGAGCCATTCAGCAGCTTTGATCGCTTCTGGTGAGTTCAAATGAGCAACACCTTCTTCGTCAATATAGCTGGGAACTCCAAATCCAAAATAAATGGGGGACATGTGATAAGCATCATTGGCTCCGAATGCCTGGTTGCACACAAGAACAGCACCCTTGTCAGCCTTAAATTTTGTTGCCTTGGCAAGCAAATCATCAAAGTTCAACGGATCTGTGGGCAGATATTCGGAGGTTACAAGATCTTTGTTATAAACCAGTGCAATTCCTTCCTGGCTTTCAGGCAGTGCCCAGATCTTATCCTTCCACATGACACCATTGACGGCAGCCGGTTCATAGGTCTTCTTGAGGAATGATTCGGTGATGCCATAGTCATTCAAGGCAACGATATTTCCCTTTAAAGCCTGTTCGCCAATTTTATCATTTGCCCAACCAATGATGTCGGGACCTTCACCAGCCGGAATAGCCACATTCAGTGCATTGGCTACATCCTCAGGTTTGGAGAGGTCAAACTTTACATTGGGATGTGCGGTGGTATAGTCTGTAAAAGCCTGGGTGATCGCATCCAGATATTTGCCATCCCATTGGTGCCAGATCTTTATGGTAACTTCCTTAGAGAGATCCGGCTTGGGTGTACAAGCTGCAAGGACGAATGTAAGGATCAGTACAACACTGATCAAACTAAATACTTACTTTGACATCTTTTCCTCCTGTATAAATATTGGATCTATCGGACTGCATGATTGCAGTTCCTCGCAAAACAATATTCAATTGATATTAGATATCGTTTACAACCTCCTTGAATCCAGGGTTGATACAAACCAATTCCAATACTATTCTAATATATTGTAATCTATTGGTTCATTTTGTCAAGAAATAAAACTACTTTCATAAATGTACTTCGATGGTTTATCGATTAAAACAACAATCATTAGAATCAGTAAGGGCATCAAGGTTCTGGTGTTTTATGTAGAAACACGATCACATGAAAACCCAAACTATTTAATACGCGCTCCAAATAGGCATCACCATTTTGTCGCGCCAACTCAATAATTCCATCTGCCAGAGAGGCTTTTTTAATTTCATTTTCTGCTACAATGCGGGCTTGGGATTCCAAAGATAAATTCCCTTTGGTTAATAGTCCGGTTTCACGGTCGTAAACATACGATTTCTCATTATCCAATGTGGCGATAAATATTTCGGGTTCGGGAACTTTTACATAAAGAGTATCATCGATCAACCACATATCCGAACTGGTCATCTTGTTCATGTCCAAACCGGCAATCACGATTCCATGAGCAACGAACAATAATTTATCACCAAATAAAAATGAAAAATTTCCCTGACCAATTTCAGCAGTAATTACCTTTTCAACTGAATATTGAATGGTCTCCAGCCTTGCCAGAGAGCGGATTTCATTAATGATCGTAATCGGATCAGGCAGTATGGTCGGTGTAGGATGTAGAATTTCATTTACCTGGGTTTTTAATTGATTGTTTGACTCATTAAATGGTGCCACAATGCCCCGGGCGGTTTCCCTAATCATGAAAAATGTACCTGATAAAATCAAGACCATAACCAATGCCAATATTACCAGGACCCCTCCAACACTTATTCCAGATCGCTTTGTTTCCATCGTCTTTTTCCCTTGCCCTCATCATAACAGATTTCTGGATGGGTTATAATCCATTAAGTTGTTTTTCCGTAATTTTGGGTCAATATCGTTCAAAGGCAGCAAAATAATGCAGAATGGAAAACCAAAATTTTCTCTTCCAGGTTACGTGATTATTTTATTGATTATATTTCTTTTATCTGCCTGTACTTCAGATTCTACCATCTCAAACACTGGAGTTTCATCACCAACTCCATCCATCGAACCCACCCTGACTGCCACACCAGAACCTCTCGGATCGCCTGGAAATCCACTTGTTCTCGGTGTTATGTTGGAAGATGAATTGGGCGATAAAAATGCCTATCAGCAATTGGT
>CALMHE010000146.1 GCA_937863865.1 uncultured Anaerolineaceae bacterium
ATGCCCACTGTTGGTTCATCCATAAATATGATTTTTGGTTGATGCAGCAATCCAACACCAATATTCAAACGACGCTTCATCCCACCGGAATAGGTTCGCACCCTGCTTTTCGCGCGGTCTGTCAAACCGATTTGTTCAAGAATTGCGGCGATCCGTTTGTGCAATTCAGTTCCATCAAGGTCATACATTTTTCCAAAAAAAGATAAATTTTCAATGGCATTTAAATCATCATATAGTGCGATTTCCTGGGGTACCACTCCGATGCTGGCTCTTACCTGAAGGGGATTATGAATGATGGAATGTCCATCAATCCATGCCTCTCCCCGGGTGGGGGATAATAAAGTGGACAACATGGATATGGTTGTTGTTTTACCAGCACCGTTGGGACCCAACAGGCTGAACACCTCACCCCGCTCAATTTCAAAGCTTATTCCTTTGACAGCTTCGATGGAACCAAAGTCTTTTACCAAATGATCTGCCTTGAGAATATGGGTCATCAAAGAACCCTCCCTGGGTGGTTGTACCGGATGGATCCTATACAGTTTATCACGGGGATTTTGGTATGGCAACAAGAGGAATGATCTCGATATGTTTGCAGTATAATCATGCCAATTATCCATGAGGGAATTCAAAGATGATGAAATGGTGGCAAAAAGCAGTGTTTTACCAGATTTATCCCCGCAGTTTTTCGGATGGTAACGGGGATGGGATTGGTGATTTTCAGGGAATGATCAGCAAGCTGGATTACCTGGATGATTTGGGGGTGGACGCTATCTGGCTTTCACCACATTATCCCTCTCCCTTGAGGGATTGCGGGTATGATATTTCCGATTACTGCTCGGTTGCGCCTGAATATGGAACTTTGGATGATTTTTACGAGTTTTTGGATGGATTGCATAAACGTGGGATGTATCTGATCCTTGATTTGGTTTTAAACCATACCTCAGATCAACATCCCTGGTTTATCGAATCCCGGTCCAGTCGTGACAATCCGAAAAGAGATTGGTATATATGGCATGCGGGGGAAAATGGGATGCCGCCGAATAACTGGTTTTCCACATTTGGCGGGTCTGCATGGGAATTTGATCCACAAACCAAAGAATATTATTATCATTTTTTCTTTAAAGAGCAGCCTGATCTCAACTGGCGGAACAGCCAGGTACGAGAGGCGATTTGGGATGTGGCGCGTTTTTGGTTGGATCTTGGGGTGGATGGATTCCGGTTGGATGCAGTCGGAACCATTTATGAAGATTCGCTTTTGTCAGACCAGCATGCAGGTATAAACCTGGATGATTTATATGTGTTGGAACGTAATTCAAAATGCCGTAGAGAAAAAACACGAGTTGTTTGAA
>CALMHE010000147.1 GCA_937863865.1 uncultured Anaerolineaceae bacterium
TGTAAATTCATACCCCTTTCCCAACCCAACCTGACCATCATGGTTTGCCTGCCAGTTTGTAAATCTTCTCCATAGCTTTCCAATGATAATGCCAATTCCATTGCCAAAAATAATAACGTGATTGGTAATACCAGCTTCATTAAAAGATGAAGATAAGTTGTGGATTGCAGCATTAATCCAAGCGCTGGTACGAAATTCGTCATCAAGACAGCCAGGGTTATTTCCCCGTAACCCCGGGATGACAATCGCAGGGGTGGAACGCCATAAAAAAAAGCCAGCAACAATGCGCATCCAAGGATAATCAGTACAGAAATATCAACTCTCGATCGAATAAACAAGGAAACTGTTAATATTGCCCCAATGGACATTAATGTAAGGGATATAAACAATAAACCAACTTGGACTTTTTTTTCCTGTGCAGCATTACGAGGATGAGTTTCATGAAGAGCTCCATTGAACGGAAACAAATGATCATAATATTCTTTTAGATATTCGCTGCTTAATAACAGGAGGATTACGCAAGTTAATCCCACCCATAAAATATCCATGGCGATTTTTGTTCCGGAGTAATATGCCACTCCAACTCCCAATAAATAAAAGAGCACTCCCGCCATCAAATTCCAGGGTCGGACCAAGTGAATTAAATAACCTGTCAAAGTTCGGGGATTTTCTGTCATAAATGATTACCTCATATCAATCGATATCCACCATCGACATGCAGAGTGGTACCGGTAATGTATTGATTTTTAATCAAGAATCGAATGGCAGTTACCACATCGGTTGCACTTCCTGACCGATGCATGGGTGCTGCTCCAATTAATTTCTCCCATGCTTGGGGAGAAATATCTTCTGATGGTAATATTAAACCTGGAGCCACTGCATTCACACGAACCCGGGGAGCAAACTCCCGCGCCATCAAACGGGTTAGCATCTCCAGTCCTGCTTTGCTGACCAGATAGGGTGCATATCCAGTCCAATTTTTTTCAATTCCGATATCTGTAATATTAATGATGACTCCCCCATCAACCATCCGGTTTGCGGCTTCAATCCCGCACAACCAGGGAGCCCGAAGATTTAATCCCATCATCAAATCCCAGTCACTGACTGAACAATCCGTCAGTTTACGATGCATCATCAC
>CALMHE010000148.1 GCA_937863865.1 uncultured Anaerolineaceae bacterium
GTTCACCGGTGTTGCCGGAAGTGTAAATAAGACAGGCCAGGTCCAAGTCAATATTGACATGACGGGGGCGGTCGTCCGGGTACTGGTTCAGAAGCTGAGGGAGAACCAGTAAATCAGGCATGGTGGAATCAACCCGGGGTGCATTGACAAGAATGGTGAAATGCAATGATGAAATCGAACCCAGCAAGGATCGTGAAAGATTTACCTGGGAGGCATCCGTGAATAATGCGGATGCTTCGCAATTTTTAATAATGAATTCCAGTTTTTCAAATTTGGTGGAGGGGTGTACCACGATAAACACCCCGCCGGCTTTTAAAATCGCAAAAATGGCAACCACAAGCTCGGTCGAATTGGCGAAAAAAAGGATTGCCCGCATCCCGCGTTTGAAGCCATGATCCATTATGGCATTTGCCAGCCGGTTTGCCTTGGATTCAATTTCCGCATAGGTCAAGCGGGAATTTCCGCAAACAAGAGCCACCTTGTCCCGGTATTGATCGACAGACCTTTCCAGAAATTCATGAACGAGCATTTTTCTCCTGAATTAGGAATGATTCTGTTTATTACGGACAAATCCTGCAATCTGACCGACAGAGTCAAAGTGATCGGGAATGATTTCGTTATCCTCCACCCTGATTCCAAAACGATCTTCAACAAACATTACCAACTCCATCACATTCATTGAATCGATGATTCCATTTTCCAGAAAGGATGCGTTATCTGCATAAGGATAACCAGTGGTGCTGAAAAGGATGTTTTCTGCAATGTATTTGCGCAATTTTTCTTCAATGTTCTCTGACATTTGATTCCTCCAGGTTGCGGTAATTATTTTGAGGATTTTTCCGCCTGCCATGACAGGTGTTGCAGTCCGACACTCAAGGCTGACCGGAAAGTCGACCAGTCTGAGAAAAGCATTTTGAGATAGGTAAACGCGGGACCTGGTCGGAATGCCCATTCCCGAAAAGCGCGTTTCTGCCAGTACATCAGCCGTTCGCAGGAAAGATCGGGATAATCCAGGACAGTTTCCCGGTCCATGTCCACCTGTTCCCAGCGGGTTCCTTTGCGAAACCAGCCTTTTTCCAATACATCAAAGAATAATGGAGTACCCGGGTATGGGGCAGCGATATGGAAAAGGGCAATATCCAAGGGAAGTGATTTGGAGAATGCAATGGTTTCCTGGATGGTTTCTTCCGTTTCACCAGGCAATCCAATGATGAAATAACCCCAATTTTTTATTCCAGCCTGCCGGGACCAGACCAGGGATTGGCGTGCCTGTTCCGCTGTAATTCCTTTATGAGCCCGTTTGAGGATTTCGTTGCTGGCACTTTCAATGCCCCAGGATATGAACCAGCACCCGGCTCGCTTCATTTGCTTCAGCATCTCTTCGTCGACGTAATCAACACGACTGTTGCAAGTCCAGTTGATATGAATGTCCTGCTCGATCATCAACCGGCAGAGTTCCATCACCTGTTCGCGGCTGACTGTGAACAGATCTGCGTACATATGAATATTGTTGATCCCCAACTTTTTTAAAATCCAAAGTTCTTCCATTATTTTTTCAGGTGAGCGCACCCGAATGCTGTATTGGTACGAAACATGTTTAATGCAAAAGATGCAGCCTGCAGTAC
>CALMHE010000149.1 GCA_937863865.1 uncultured Anaerolineaceae bacterium
CACCCTGCCCCATCGGGAATAAAGGCATGCCTGGTAAGCATAAAGAACAACAAGGTTTGGACGGAGTTCGCTTGCCTTTGCTACTTGTTCAGCAGCGGAGTCAAGGGCGCCAAGTTTCTCGTTAAGCCTGGCAATTTCCAAATACAACCGGGGATTACCCTTCTCTTCTTCAACCAGCTGACCCATCAGGATATCCAGAGCCTTTCTGAATTCCCGCATTCCTTCATAAAGAATGGCAGCCTGCCACCGATCGTTCAGGGATAGTGTGTCAATCTGGTGAATGGAAGCCAAAGTATCAAGAACAGCTTGCTGATCTCCCGCCCTGGCATACAGACTGGCAAGCCTGATAAATAATTCCGCATTTTTATCTTCGATTTGAGTTGCGCAACGCAACGCATCCAAAGCCCGATCAGCCTGTCCAATTTTTTCCATCAGCCGTGCATACCAGGTCAGTATGCCAATATTTGTTGGCGCCAATTGCAGGGCAGCGTCAGCCTCTGCCTGTGCTTCCTGATTTAGCTTTGCCGCGATATAAGCTTCAGCCAATAACTGGTGAATTTCGTGGACGCGCGGGTTTTGTGTCGAAATTTCCTGTAAAACTGCCAGTGCTGTATCCGTCATTCCCAGTGATAATGCTGCTTTGCTCAGATCAGCCTTAAGCTTCTATTGATTGTCTTTTTCAAACGCCTCATTTTGCTCAAGCAATTGTGAGAAAAGCGCATAAGCTACCGCAACTTCACCTTTGAGGTAAAGAACTTTTCCAAGTAAATGACGCGCCCGAAAATCGTTGGGGATGGTAACCAATGCTTTTTGTAACATTTGTTGCGCATTCGCCAGTGTACTAAAATTTTTATTCCCTGACTGCTCTTCAACCTGGACGATCAAATCCACATAAGAAACAAACCACTCTGGCTTGGCATCCTCATAACGAACTGCAAACTCCAGCGACTGCATGGCAGCTGCAATATCTCCACGATCAATATCCAATTGTGATTGCAGGTATGCCAGTTGCGGTTCTGCAGACCATCTCTGGCTGGCATTCGATAAAACCAACTCAGCATCCTTTTGGTGCCCGAGTGTATAGAGAGTTTCCACAAGAGAAACCACAACAGGCAAAGAATCAGGTGATAATCTGACAGCCTTTTCCAACAAAGGCAGAGCTTCAGCCACCATGCCATTATCCAAATGGATTCTGCCCAGGGCATAATGCAAATGTGCATTTGCCGGTGCTGCTGCAACACCCTTTTGTAATGTCTCCAATGCTTTTTCTGTGTCACCTTCAAACTGTTGGATTTCCGCCAATGATATCCAGCCTTCAGCCTGATCGGGTGCAAGGTGGGTTGCTTCCACCAAATACGCTTTTGCCTCCTCAGGTTTTCCTTGTTGATAACTAATTTTCCCCAAAATGATATGAGCTCCACCATTATCAGGTGATTTTTGCAACACCATCTGACAAGTCTGGATAGCCAGGTCATCATTTCCAGCATGATAGGCAGCATTTGCCAATAAAAGCCAATCTTCAATGGAAGGTGTCTCAATTGCATCAAGCATTGACTGCCGGACAGATAATGCCTCGTGCCAATTATCCACTCCCTCCAATAACTCAGCGATTCGCCGCTGCCATTCGAGATTGTCCGGTTCCTCAAGTTGAATCAATCTGGCATAATTTAAACTCAAGTCTAATTTACCCAGATTCTTATAAAGAATGCACAATTGATTCATCAATTCAAGATCATTGGGAAATTGGTCAATCAAGTGATTGGAACATTGAAGTGACTCAGAAATCATACCCATTGTCATTAGAGATGAAACCATCATCGACGGGCTCCATCCAGTAATGAATTTTGGCAGACTGGGCACCAACCCATTTTTTTCGACCTGTTCAATCCATTCCCCGACAGCTTCCCGGGCAATCTCGACTCCGAATTTTTGCTCCCCAGAATTCCAAATTCTCAAGGCATGATGTATTTTGGCATTGGGGTACAGGCGATGATAATCTTCCCTGGAATTAATCAAATGATTATCACCTGTTGAGTCCACCATCGAATATTCACTCAATAATCCTTTTGATTCCCCGGAATATATATGATTTCCATCAGTATTTCCTTCTGCAGATCTTTGTTCGGGAACATTCCGGACGATTACGGATGATTGAATTTGAAGTCCAGCCAACCAATAATTTAAAAATTCTTTTGCAGTATTTAAAAGGGATTGAGCCTGTGTTGGATAATCTGCCAATTCACACAAGGCCGCCAACTGTTGATATGCCAGGGTTCTACCGGATAACTCTGCCCAGTCAGCAGCCTCCGGATTCATCCTTTGTCGAAGCCGATTCCAGTACCCCCCACTATTTTCCAATAATTTCCTTGCCAGTAATCTGGCAAGCAATTTCCTGCCGGACACAAATATCATCCGAATCCACTCAACCTGTCCCATGGCTGAAAATTCATTCACCAACGGATATAGAAGGTTCAACTGATCATCGAAGGTTAAGGGTTGTGTGAACACAATGTGGTCTAACCATTGGATGGATAAATGGTAATTCCGTTTATTTAATAATCCCTTTAGAAATAGGTCGGGTTGATCATGATAGGAATATGCACAGGAAAGAATCGTCTGCCAACCGCCTATTTTCTTTCTATTGTTAATGAATTGGACCTCTGGAAAAACCCGGTCTCTTCCATTGAAATTACCAATTCGGTCACAGTAAGCCAATGCTGCCCAACCCGCCTCGATCAAATTTTGGGGGACTCCACCATTTTGAATGATTTGATCAAGAATACTGCGGGCTTTTTGTCGTTTGTCATCCTCCAGGAAAGATCTGGCATCCCTGTTAATCCATTCAGTGTTATTTGCTCCATCTATTGCCAGGAATGCCAGGTTCCCCGGTGTCCACTGTTTTGGATCCCCACCCAGGCATCTTTCAGCTTTTGCCAGAAATTGTAAATCTTCCAGTTGTTGGAAAACAAGAGAATCTTCTCGGAGTGCAGGAATAACCCATTGAGCCGTTTCAGGAGAAAAAATGGAAATTAATTTTTGCAGCGAATGACTTGAATACATCGGAACCCTCCCAAGATTGACTACGTAGTGAAATGGATGATGAAATGGATTTATCCGAAAAATGGTCGTGTTCCAATCCAGTAAGCGAGCAACATCATCAAAACACCCAGGATGACCAAAAAAGCCCCAACGCCAGTTGCAGTCCCGGTCATTTGATTGAGTGAATCGATCAAGGCAGAAGCATTTCCAACCAAACCGGATATCTCGTCAGTCAGACCTTTTTGAGCCAGTTTTGCAGTTTGATTTGCCAGAGTGCGGATTTCGCTGTTAGGTCCCCGTTTGATGAGAAAAATAATCCCAATTAGGAAGGTCAATATGCCCATGACAAATAAAACGAGGGTCATAATCATTACAAATTCTTGAATTGAGTACATAAGAAAAAACCTCCTGAGATGTATTCTCAGGAGGTATTGATGCAAGAATAATGCCATGCATCAGAAATCATTCACTCACAACCAGAACCTCCTGGGGCAGATGATAGGGTTCAATCACAGCTTCATCACATAATAAGGCAGCATGTGCAATGGCATGGTGCAACTGACGAATATTACCCGGCCAGGAATATTCCATCAGTACTTCCATTGCCCGGCTGGATATGTCCTCAATATTTAATCCCTGACCGGCATTTTGCTGCTGGATAAACAACGCAACTAATTCCGGGATATCTACTTTTCGATCCCGGAGAGCCGGTAAATGTAAATCGAGCACTTTTAACCGGTAATATAAATCTTCCCGGAAAAGGTGGTCTTTGATCATTATTTTTAAATCACGATTGGATGCTGCCAATATTTGAAAATCCACCTTTAATAAGTTGATTACACC
>CALMHE010000150.1 GCA_937863865.1 uncultured Anaerolineaceae bacterium
GCACAGGCATCCCGGGTCAGGGGGTTTGGCAGCCAGGGCAGAAACGATTTCGGAAACCATGGATATGATGGTCCCTGCCCGCCGGGAGGGAAAATCCATCATTATTATTTCACCCTGCACGCCCTGGATCTGGAATCCAACCTGCCTGACGGTTTATCCAAACAGAAATTACTAAAGCTTATCCAGGGGCACATTCTTGGTCAGGTGGAATGGATGGGCACATACCGCCGCTAGACATTCCTTTCATAACCGTTCGATCCGATATCTCATGAAGGAGGTTATTATGAATATCTGTCTGACGCAATCACGCCATTTCTCCCTGCAGGAACTGGCTGATGGGGTTTATGCTGCCATCGCCACAGATGGGGCTGCAGCCATTTGCAACGCGGGCTTGATTGACCTTGGCAGCGAGGTGGTCATCTATGACACCTTTCTGACACCGATTGCAGCGAATGATCTTCTCCAGTCAGCCAGGTCCCTGTTTGGAAGGAAAAAACTGATTGTGGTGAACAGCCACTTTCATAATGATCACACCTGGGGCAACCAGGTTTTTGCCAATAAATCCTGGATGGTATCCAGCTCCCACACCCGGGAATTAATGGCGGAAAACTGCCCCCAGGAGGTGGAGTGGTTCAAAGCGAATCTGGACAGGCGGGTTGCTGAATATCAGAATAAATTATCCTCTGCCAATGAGGATCAGCGGGACAGCATCCTGCTCATGCTCGGCGAATACCAGGGGCTGCAGGACGCACTGCCTCATTTCAGACTTTGTCTACCGGCAATTACATTTGATCAAAAAATGGAATTTCACGGCGCGAAACGAATCGCGGAATTAATTAATTTTGAGAATGGACATACCCGGTGTGATACCGTGCTTTACCTTCCCGGGGATGGAATCCTTTTCCTCAGCGACCTGCTTTTTGTGGGATGTCATCCCTACCTGGGCGATGGAAATCCACAAGGGTTGCAGTCGGCTTTACGAAAATTAATCAGGATGCAGGCTGAATATTATATTCCCGGTCACGGTCCGGTTGGAACAAAGGATGATGTTCAAAAAATGGTCGAATATATCGATGACTGTGTGGATATTGCCTCGAGCCTGGTCAGAGGGGGTGGAAATTATGAGGAAGGAATTGCCAGCCTGGAAATTCCCCAGGCGTATCAGAGATGGAAAATATCCTGGTTTTTCCCAGAAAATATCCGATTCTTATGTAATCAAATGACTGTACAGAAGGAAAAGTAATTCCATTAATGGAAACAATCTGGAAATTCCTGAACCACTGCATGAAAAAAAGGGCGCACCGATTGGTACGCCCTTTTTTTTGCCAAAAATAAGCGGGACCTAGATCCAGCCGCGGAGCTGCATGGCTTTAACTACGCGGTCGATGGCAACCATGTAGGCTGCATCCCGGGTATACACATTTTCCCGTAGGGACATTTGCAGAACGCTGTCAAATGCCGAGGTCATCTTGTCATTTAATTTCTGCAGGACTTCATCCTTCGTCC
>CALMHE010000151.1 GCA_937863865.1 uncultured Anaerolineaceae bacterium
GCATGTTCTTTCTGGTGGGTGTACTTTATGACCGCACCCATACCCGCAACCTGAATGATTTTGGCGGTTTGTGGGCAATTGTTCCAGTATATGGTGGGATCCTCATTTTTACTTCGATGGCATCGTTGGGGTTGCCCGGTCTGAATGGATTTGTCTCAGAATTTCTGGTTGTGCGGGGATCCTGGCATTTGCAAATGGTGGCAACTGCCATCAGCATGATCGGCTTATTTTTCACCGGTGCCTATGTGCTGAAGGCAATCAAACATGTACTCCATGGTCCATTGAATGAAACATGGATTGGCAAAGTAACCGAAATCAACCGGCGCGAGGTCATCATCATTGCCCCGTTGATGATCCTGATGCTCATCCTCGGCTTTTATCCTGCCTGGCTGTTGGGTCCCATCAACCAGTCGGTTGCATTCTGGGTGGATGCCGTCAGCAAGGTCGCTGCAATCTGGTAGTTGATGTCCGATCGGAAGAGGTAAAGCATGCATTTTCCAATATTGAGTATCCTCATTTTTATCCCCTTGCTGACCGGCATGGCATTGCTGTTACTGCCCAATCGCCTCAAACCATATTCCCGTTGGATTGCATTGTCCAGTTCTGTGATCATGATGGTTCTCGCCCTGTGGGTGTACTTCGGATATGATGTCATCAGCGGGGGATACCAGTTTCAGGAACAATATCCCTGGGTGCCGGCGCTGGGCATTACATATCATGTGGGTGTGGATGGGATCAGTGTACCCATGGTATTGCTTTTAGGTCTGGTTGTTCTATCGGGTGTGGTGGTTTCCTGGAAGGTGGAGGATCGACCTGCGGAATTTTTCTCTTTTATCATGTTCCTGGGAGCTTCAGTCCTGGGGGTGTTCACTTCCCTTGATTTATTCCAGTTGTTCTTCTTTTTTGAAATTACTGTTTTCCCCAAATATTTAATGATCATTCTATGGGGATATCCAAAAACCCGCGAATATGGCGGCATGAAGCTGACCCTGTATCTCTTTCTCGGTTCAGTGGTGGCGTTGGTGGGCGCACTGGCTCTATATTTCGGATCAGGTCTGCATACGTTTGATTTGATTGCCCTGGAAAAAGCCGGTCTTTCCACTGAATTTCAACGGATGTGGTTCCCATTCATCTTCCTCGGCTTTGGCATCCTGGGGGGCATCTTTCCTTTCCACAGCTGGGCACCGGATGGTCATGTAGCTGCACCGACCGCGGTTTCGATGCTGCTGGCGGGTGTGGAGATGAAAGTCGGGGCGTTTTCAGCTCTGCGTGTGGCAATCATGTTGATGCCGGAGGGAGCCAGGATATGGGCGCCCCTCATCCTGGGATTGGGCACTGTCAATGTGGTTTACGGTGCATTCATCGCCCTGATTCAAAGGGATTTTAAATATGTCATTGGTTTTTCATCGGTCTCCCATATGGGGTTGGTGATGTTGGGTTTTGCCGCATTAAATCAGGAAGGGCTGACGGGTGCCGGTGTGCAAATGTTTTCACATGGTGTGATGACGGCTCTCTTCTTTGCCATTGTGGGCATGGTCTACGACCGGACTCACACGCGGGAGTTGGGAAAACTGGGAGGATTGTTCCGTAAAATGCCACTAGCTGCCATCGGCTTCATTGTTGCCGGTCTGGTTTCCATGGGCATGCCCGGCTTTTCCGGATTTGTGGCTGAATTTCCCATTTTTATGGGAGTTTGGAAGGCTGCCCCCCTTGTGGCGGTGATTGCCATCCTTGGTGTGATTATCACCGCGGCATATATTTTACTGGTTGTGCGGCGGGTTTTCTTTGGAGAGCTTCCGCCTGAATATGAACAATCGGTCGGAGATGTGCCGTTGCGGGACAAGCTTGTCATCGTCGGTCTGTCAGCAGTAATGATTGCAATCGGCTGGTTCCCTTCGTTAATCGTGCCAATGGTGCAATCCGGCGTCCGATATATTTTGGCTCTCCTTGGAGGTGCTTAGTGGAAACCATGGTTTTTGAACCCTCCATGCTGCTGGCAATCCTGCCGGAAATCGGGCTTGTAGTTCTTGCTGCCACCCTGCTGGTTTTTGATCTGGTCTGGAAGGACCAACGATGTGGTCGTCTGGGTTTGTATACTGCCTTCGGTATAACCGTGATTGCCATCCTGAGTGCCATCTTTGCCCGACCGGCAGCTGAACCGCAACTCATCTTTGGGGGCATGCTTCGGTTGGATTCCGCCAGCTATGTCTTTCGAATGATCTTCCTGATGGGTGCTGGTTTGACCGCCCTCTTCGCCATCAAGCAGGAGAGTCTCTGTTTGCATGGTGAATTTTATGTGCTGATGTTGATCAGCACACTGGGGTTGAGCCTGATGGCTGCCTCGGCGGACCTGATCATGCTGTATTTATCCATCGAAACGGCATCCATTCCACTGTACGCCCTGGCTGGTTTTCTGATCCATGACAAAAAATCAGTCGAAGCAGGGATCAAGTATCTCTTGTTTGGTGCAATGACATCAGCCATCATGCTTTACGGTTTCAGCCTGATGTATGGGTTTACCGGAACAACCGCCCTGTATCAACTGGCTGAGGGATTTGTGGCGGGCAATCTCCCTCTTTTACCCTTGGCTGCGGCATCCTTGATGGTGTTGGCGGGTTTTGGTTTTAAGATCAGTGCAGTGCCCTTTCACTTTTGGGCTCCGGATGTATATGAAGGTGCAGCCAGTCCGATCGCTGGTTTTATGTCAACCGTATCCAAGGCTGCGGGTTTTGCAGTTCTGCTGCGGGTATTGCTGGCATTGTATCCTGGCGGGGTGGGTAATCTTTGGACGGTCACGATTGCCATCCTTAGCGGTGTCAGCATGATCATTGGCAACCTGCTGGCATTGGCGCAAAAGAATATCAAGCGGCTGCTGGCATACTCATCAATTGCCCAGGCGGGATATATCCTGATCGGGGTTGCTGCCGGTACTGAGATTGGCGTGAGTGCGGCAATTTATTACTTGATGGCTTATCTGGTTTCCAATCTGGCGGCTTTTGGTCTGGTGGCAATTGTGGGACAGGCAGTCGGGTCAGATGAGATTGATGCCTACACAGGACTCAGCCGGCGGGCGCCATTGTTGGGACTGGTGATGCTGATTTCCCTTCTCTCGCTGGGGGGAATCCCGCCGTTTGCTGGATTCTTTGGGAAATTCTGGGTGTTTGGTTCAGCCATTCAAAGCGGAATGGCATGGCTGGCAATTCTGGGAGTGCTGAACTCCGTGGTGGGTTTATACTACTATCTGCGGGTCTTGAAGGTCGTTTATCTGGATCGTTCAGCAGACGAAGGTCTTCCGTTAAAGCTCGTTCCACCATGGTCGTTTGCCTTGGCGGTTTGTGCCATCGGCATTCTTGTGCTTGGTTTCCTATTCGCCCCCTGGTATGAGTGGGCGACTCAGGCAGCGCAAGCACTTGCATCAATTTATTA
>CALMHE010000152.1 GCA_937863865.1 uncultured Anaerolineaceae bacterium
GACCATAGGTCATTTCCGCCGGGGTGTAGGGGTCACTCATCGAGCCAAAGCCGATGGTGCCGGTCACTTTTTTCCGCCGCAGCTCCCGTTCCAGCAGATCAATGGCATTGACTTTGACCAGCACATCCGTGAAATTCTCAATACCGTAACATTCGGAGCGGGAGTCACAGTAGATGCACTGGTGCTCGCAGCCGCGGTACAGGTTCATATTGTATTTCAAACCAAACACGGGGTCATCACCGCGGATGGTGGAGAGCAGAGTTTTTGCCTGGATTTCAATATACATGCCAGCCTCTTTCTCCCAGGATCCGGGAGGATTGGTCTGCCAGGATGTGACGGCTGTATTCGAGGTGGATCATTCCACATCCCGGGTGGTTGACACCTGAGGCTCCACCGGCGGGGATGGGTGGGCGAGGAGAAACCGGTAGGAAGCCCGACCGAAATGAACCAGATCGCCATGAAGAAGACGGACGCCCAGCTTGGAAACCGGTGCGTAATTCACCCAGGTGCCCGCCACCGATTCAGCATCCGCCAGCAGGTAATCATTCTCATGCAGTTGAACCAGGCGGGCGTGCAGCGGATTGACGGAAGGGGAAGGGATCACCACCATTGCCTGGTCAGGATCGCTGCCGAAAGTTGTTTCACGGCGGCGAATCTCAATCACATCCCCCACGAGTGGATGACCAGACTCGTCCAGACGCTGCAGCTGGGCGGCGGGCGGTGTGATGCCAGCCCGGACATTCCGGGTGGGATGAGCTGCTGCAGGCTTGACCCGGTGAACCGGTTTTTCCAGCCCGGGAACCGGCTGGGTCAGTGGATCGTGCAGCTTGACCTTCCGGCGGGGTCGGCGGCGCGCCAGCAGGATGATCCCCGCCAGCCCGGCTGCAGCCACCAGGATCACCAGGATGGTAAGCTGCACATCCGGCTTGGTCAGCGAATCCCACCAGTGGGTGATGCGCACTTCGACATTGACATCCACCAGGGTCTCGATGGTGCTTGCAGTCAAACCCAGTTCGTCCTCCACCTCCACCTGGATGCGGTGGGTGCCTGTGGATGTCAGACCGGTTAAATTCCAGGTAAATGTATCAAAAGGTTTCTCGAAATTTTCATCCACCACAAATCCATCCACCAGCAGCCGGCTGGATTTCAGGCTGCGGGTGTGACCATCCGGAAATTCCACCATGATCTTCATTGAGCAGTCATCAGGCTGCAACACGGAGGGCTGGTCGCGGGTTTCCTTCGTCCAGGTGCGGTTGATGGAAGCGACGGGCGAAAGCAGGAAGGGATTGGGCGGCATCACCTTGAGGTCAAAGGATGTCTCCTGGCGGGCAAGTTCCAGCTCGCCCCTGCGGATCATCACCTGCAGGGTGTGGCTGCCGCTGGTCCGGATGCGCGTGGTGTAGGCTGCCTGGTACAGGTAGCGGTGCCGGGAGAGAAAGCTCTCCAGGTCGGGCGGGGTGTTTTCCCCATGGAAGAGAAACACCTCACCGCCGGTGAGGGCGGCAAGGTTGTTGAGATTTTCCCACAAAACGGGCTCATTTTGGGGAGTGGGAGCTGAAGCTGCCAGCCAGACCACCACCTTCACGCCAATTTGAGCGGCGCGTTCTGCCAGGCTGGGAATTGCCTGGATGGCTGGCTGGGGTAAAACAGGTGTGATCCATAAAATGACCCGCTTGGAGAGCGGATTGGGCAGGGGGTCGGTGGCAAAATCCAGTGCCCGGGTCAGGCTGGCAAGGCTGGGGGTGGAAGCCATCAGGTCGGGTGAGTAATCCTGCAGGGCAAGCAGCCAGTTCTCCGGTTGATCGGAGCTGGACAGGATCACCTGCTCACCGGAGAGGAAGTCAAAAGTATCCGGCGTACCGGCTGGGCGTGAGCCCGCCCAGGTTTGCAGGGCACCCCGCAGCACCTGGAAACGGGTCTGCCCGCCGGTGGCGGGATACAACATGGTTATGCCCGGGTTGAATGCCAGCATGATTTGCATCCCCGGTTCCAGGCGGGCAATCGAGTCGGGTTTGATGGGGGTGGGGCTGTCATCCTCGTGAATTTCCACATGAGACGGCAGCAGCGGTGAGATAAAATTCCCCCCGGAATCATGCAGGTCAAGGATGAAGGTCAGTTGGGGAAAATCAGATGAATCCGGTGGGGTGATGACCAGGCTGCCGGCGTCCTGTGCAGTGACTGGTGCCGCCGATGCCGCTGCGCAGAGCACCAGCAGCAGGATCAAGCCCGGACGGGCATTTTGTTTCAGTCGGTCGTCAGGATGATGTGAGCACATGCGATTTGGATTATGGGGGTGTGAAATCCATGATCAGGATGCATCCCGTGAATGCCGGGGCATCCTCATCTTATTTCATTAATTGTATCGTATATCATGGGGTTGGGGTGGTGGTGGGTGTCGCGGGTTCAATGATGATCTCGGCGATCACCTCCACCCGGCTGATGGGTGGACCGGCGGAATAAACAGTGAGGGAAAATTCACGGGGGCTGCCGCCTGAAAGCGGGGAGGGATCATCCCACCGGCGGAACCCAACCGGATTTCCATTGGAATCAAACGCCACTGCCAGCAGGCGCACCTCCGCCGGACCGGTTTCCTGGATGGACAGGCTGCCGGAAACATCCGCCCATAGACCATCACCTTGAATATCGACCCGGGGTGTGAAATCCCGGGGTGACAGGTAGCGGGGGTCATCGGCGGCGAGCGGCAGGAAACCGGCAATTTCGACCGCTGCCTGCCATCCGGAAGGAATGGGCGGGGAAAAGTGAGTTGCCAGCGGCAGTGATGTTCCCGCAGGCAGGGAATCCAGGGGGAGATAAGCTGTTTGCGAGGAGATGGTTTGCATGGAACCATCCACCAGGCGGAAGGCGGCAGAGACCGCCTCGGCACCGGAATCCAACGGGGCACGCACCAGGGCAAAGCACCATAAACCGCCCACGCGGGTCGGGTGGCAAACCGGCTGGCTGAGGATCAATGCTGTGGGTGTCGCTTCGGGGGTGCCTGGGGAGGGTGGTGTGGGGGTGGCATTGGGCAGGAGTAAAACCATTCCCACACCCATGGCGTAAGGGTTGACAGTGGGGTTCAATGTCTTCAGCTGATCCACGGTGATGCCATAACGCCAGGCGATGCCGAACATATCCTCACCTTCCCTGACCACATGGGTGCGCGGTGTGGGTGAAGGGGTTGGCAGGGGTGTGGCTGTGGCGGGGTTGGTGGCGGTTGGGGTGGGTGTGGAGGTCGGGGTGTTCCAGGGAGTGAATTGCAACATGGGAGTGGTGGCTGCCGTGGGAGGGATGGACGCAGAGGTCTGGCAGGCAGCCAGAATCGATACAAAAACAATCAACGCCAGGAAACGAGCTTTCATGTGCCCATTATAACCAAAATAATCCACCCCAAACTAAATTCACAGGTTGGCGCAGCCGGTGTTCTGAATGGGCAGTCATGGGGTTGGTCGTTGTCAAAGGTCGGATCAGATTGTCGGACAAATGACATGGTTGACAACAAAACCATGCGCCTAGAATCACATAACCTGCATGGCAATTGTTTCCACAGAATAAGACGAATTACATTGGATTCTTCTCCGGAATTTGGTTATGATATGCAGTAGATATTTCCAAACAATCCAAAATTATTCGAATGTATTCGAAAAAAAAAGAGGTTGAAGACAATGAGTCCGAAACGAGTTCACAATTTTAATGCTGGTCCATCCGTGCTGCCAATGCCCGTCCTTGAGACTGCCCATGCAGAACTGTTTGATTTTGCAGGCTGCGGCATGTCCGTGATGGAAATGAGCCATCGCTCCAAGGAATTTGAAGGCATCATTCGAACTGCAGAAGCTGATCTGAAAGAACTGATGGGCATTCCTGATAACTATAAGATCGTGTTTGTGCAGGGCGGCGCTACGCTTAACTTTGCCATGATCCCGATGAACTTCCGCCCCGCCGGCGCTTCCGCTGACTACCTGATCACAGGTGCCTGGAGCAGGAGCGCCCACAAGGAGGCTGTCAAGCTGGGCACAACCCGGGTTGCCTTCACTGATGAAGCTGAAAATTATATCCGCCTTCCCCTGGATGAAGAAGTTTCAATCGATCCCAAGGCGGCATATGTTCATTTCTGCCACAACGAAACCATCCACGGCGTGGAATTCCGCACCGAACCGGTTGTGCCGGAAGGCATCCCGCTGATTTGCGATATGTCCTCCGACTTCCTGAGCCAGCCGGTGGATGTCTCCAAATACGGCATGATTTATGCCGGTGCCCAGAAGAATGCCGGTCCGTCGGGTGTGGTCGTCTGCATCATTCGCGATGATCTGCTTGCCCGCGTTCCTGAAAAGATGCCCGCCCTGCTGGATTACCGCCTGCTGGCTGAGTCCGGTTCCATGCACAACACCCCTCCCTGCTGGTCGATCTACATCGTGGGTCTGGTTCTCAAATGGTTGAAGAGCCTGGGTGGTCTGCCTGCGATTCACAAGATCAACAAGGAAAAAGCCGCGCTGGTCTATGGCGCCATTGATTCCTCCGGCGGTTTCTATCGGGGTCACGCCCAGCCTTCGTCACGCTCGATCATGAACGTGCCGTTCC
Organism: uncultured Anaerolineaceae bacterium; assembly: GCA_937863865.1. Taxonomy (GTDB): domain Bacteria; phylum Chloroflexota; class Anaerolineae; order Anaerolineales; family Anaerolineaceae; genus CALMHE01. The sequence continues at coordinate 4,576 of CALMHE010000152.1, forward strand.
GCCTGCCAAGCGAGGAACTGGAGGAGTTGTTTGTGAAGGAATCCAAGGCTGCCGGTCTGATCGGTCTCAAGGGACATCGTTCAGTGGGTGGTCTGCGGGCTTCCATCTATAACGCCCTGCCCATGGAATCTGCCCGTGCCCTGGCTGTCTTTATGGCGGATTTCCATAAGGCACATGGCTAAACCATCATAACCGTTTGTAAAAAACAACCAGGGCGCATCAATTGCGCCCTGGTTTATTTATAAAATTTATTCTCCAAATGTAATCAAACCGCGGCGCAGTTGTTCCTCGGCATGGAAATTTAGAGGGATGATCACCTTCACACAGGTCCCGGAGCCTGGCTGGGAGGTGATATTGAATATCCCTCCGATCAAATCGGTGCGTTCCTGCAGGCTGATCAAACCCAGTGAGCCGCGGCGTTCGTAGGAACCCATCACCTCGTTTACATCGAACCCGCGCCCGTCATCCTCCACCACCAGCAGGGCATACCCCTGGTGGTCCTCCAGCCAGTTCAAGTGAATGCGGATTTCAGATGCTTCGGCATGCTTGCGGGCATTGGTTGACGCCTCCTCAATGAGGTAAAACACGACGGTCTGTTTGGAGGGGTCCATCTGTTCCACCACCGTGGGATCAACATCAACCTTGACCGGCTGCTGAAAAGTTTCCTGCATTTTTTCAACCATGACCTGCAGGGCGGCAATTAAACCTTCCGATTCCAAAACCAGCGGGCGCAGGGTAAACAGCATGTGACGGATTTCTTCCACAGTGTGGCGAGCCAGTTCTTCAATCTCCAGCATTTCAACCGCAGCGCTGGCGGGTCTTTTCTCCAATATCCGGCGGGCAATTGCCAGCCGCATGACGATCCCGGCAATGGATTGGACGGGTCCATCGTGAAGTTGACGTGCCAGCCGTTTGCGGGCTTCATCCTCCACTTCCATCAGGCGTTTCTTTTCCTGTGCCAGGTCCTCATACAGGCGGGCATTCTGGATGGCAATCACTGCCTGGTGGCTGACCATTTCCAGCAGTTCAATCCGATCCTGGGTGAAGAAATTCCCCTGCGGATGGGCATAGATCAATACGCCGAATGATTCCATGCCGCGTTGCAGCGGCAGGCAGAGCAGCATCCTGCAATTCTTCAGATTGCTGATTTTTCCAAGTTCCGGGTCATCTGACGGATTGGTCAGAAGTTGATAATCATCCGTGCTCAAAGCCAGTTCAAGTACGCCCCTTTTTCCTGGAAAATGCAGCCTGGCATCCACTGGTGAAAGACCCCAGGCGGCATTGACATGCATTTCGAGGGAGGCATTTTGCAGCAATACAGCGCTGATCATCTGCTCGGCTTCGTTCTCGCCCAGCAGGGTGACACTGAGGTCCAGAATGGTATCCAGCACAACCCTGTAATTCAAGGTGGCGCTGAGGGTTTCGATCATCCGGTAAAAGGTGCGCAGGCGCTTGTTTTCCTCCCGCTGCGCCCGTAATTCAGCTTCCCGGCGGCGGTCCAGCTGGGCATGATAAGCGCTGCGGAACAGGATGATGATGCGGCTGCCGAGAGCGCCAAAAACCAATCCCATTCCCAGGTTCCAGATGGTTGCCAGTCCGATGGATTTCCAATCCAGGCTGCCTGAAACCACCCAACCCAGAATGATCTGGGAGACAACCATCAATGCGCCGGTTATCACACCGCCCCGGAT
>CALMHE010000153.1 GCA_937863865.1 uncultured Anaerolineaceae bacterium
TCCTTGACCATTTACAAGTATACTAAATCATCACCAGGGGTTCCCCATGCTACAGTATCATACTCAAAATCTTCGACCACTGACTACTGCTCATCTTGCCCAGACAATGACGCTTTTAAGTCTGACGGTGGCAGAATTACGCCAACAAATAGAATCCGAGTTATCCGCGAATCCCGCGTTGGAACTGGTTGAGGAACGTCGCTGCCCGATGTGTCATCGCCTGTTACCCAATGGGGGAGCCTGCCCGGCTTGCACCACCCCGCAAAATGACTCTTCCATGGAGCCGATTGTTTATGTTTCCCCCAGGGATGACTTCTACTCCATTGGAGATTCCATACAGGATGATATACCAGAGGATCAATTCTCATCGCAGGTGGAAAATTTGGCAGAATATGTCTTGCGGCAGGTTGTCCCTGAGCTGGGTCCGGAAGATCATAAAATTGCAGCTTTTCTTTGTGCTCATTTTGATGAAGATGGTTTATTAACTACAACTCCTATTGAGGTGATGAGATATTTTCATATCCCCCTGGAGCGGGTGATGAAAATCCTAAATGTCATTCGCCGGGCTGATCCCATCGGTGTGGGATCCTGTTCGACCCAGGAAGCCTTATTAATCCAATTGGAAGTTCTATCAGAAACGGGACCCACTCCTCCGATTGCAAAACAAATTATTGAAAATGGCATTTCTTCAATGAGCCGGCAGCGGTTTGGAGAGCTTGCACGACAATTTGGAGTATCCACCTCGAAAATTGCTGAGGCGATGAAATTCATCAGTGATAATCTGAATCCATTTCCGGCGAGAAGCCATTGGGGGGATTCCCAACAATCCAACCCTGACGAGGGAAGTGTATACCATAGACCAGATATCATCATCAGTTACCTCAATAATGATAGTGAAAAAGCGTTGGTTGTGGAGATTATCATGCCCATCGGGGGATATTTGCGGGTGAATCCTCTGTACAGACAAGCAATTCGACAATCTGAAGGTGATACCCAGGATGGATTACGCAATGACCTTGATCGTGCCAGTCTGTTTGTTAAATGTTTACAACAAAGGAATCATACAATACGCAGAATGATGCAACGCCTGGTTACAATTCAAAAGGATTTTATCCAGTATGGTGAAAAAGAATTAATTCCTTTTACAAGGGCACAAATGTCACTGGAATTGGAGGTTCATGAATCGACGATATCAAGGGCTGTTGCAAATAAGGTTATTCAACTTCCAAATGGGAGAATCGTGCCACTGTCGATTTTCTTTGACCGTAGTTTGAATGTGAGAACCGTACTTAAAGAAATCATATCCAATGAAGCCCATCCGTTAAGCGATTCCGAGCTGGTAGAATTATTATCGAAACAAGGATATAAGGTAGCCCGTCGTACTGTCGCAAAATACCGAGCCATGGAGGGAATATTGCCTGCTCATCTCCGTCAACCCGAAATGGGATATTCATAATATGCCTCCCAGAAGAACAAATCCGATATTTCCCTTCGGTAAATTATTGGAGGAAACTGAAATTTACCCCGGGATATTTGACCTGTTCTCAGAACCAGTACTCATTATTGATACCAATGATTTAAAAATTGTATATGGAAATGTTTCATTTCTAAAATTAACAGCCTATTCCCAGGCAGATTTGAAGGGCAAGGGTATTAATGACATATTTAATGGGAAATTTGATGTCAGTAAAGTAAGTGGTGAATGGGAAGGCGCTCTGTATAGGAGGAATCGGCATCCCATTACGGTTGTGACGCAGACCTGCAATCTGGATACCAATGGTCGCCAACTGGCATTGATCATCACACCGGCACACGCACATCCCATGCGGATTAAACAAAGACTAATCCAGGCATTTCAGGTCATATATAAATTATTGCAACTGAATGAGCTGCAGGATTATGAACATATTCTGGAACAGGGGATCCAAATCGTGGCTGAACTCCTTGAGGCAGATGTGGCATGCATCTACCAGGCTGACGGAGAGGAACCCGTGGTGCGGAGGGTTATTACCTCATCCGATACCATTGACCTTCCATTACTTTTAAGTTCGACAGATTTTATTCATCTTGGGAAAACCGGTTATTGGATGCCCGGAAAACGGGTCATGTCGGAATTACACCGCCAGGCCCGGATGACTAACATGGTTTTTCTGGCATCAACGCCCCTTGGGGATATGCCAGCCATGTCGGGGCTCCTGGTAGTGGGAAATTGTGAACAACAGCCAGTGGATGTTGAAATGACCCAGCAATTACTGGAAATTGCTGCACGAACCATGAGTATTGTCCTCCAACATCGAATCCTGAATCAAAACCTGATCAGCCAGATACTTGAATTAAGCAGGACGCAGGTTGTTCAAAAAGGTATTATTGATTCCGCCCAGGAAGGGGTATTGATCCTTGACCTTGAATTTAAGGTTATGGAAATAAATCCCTCAGCTGAGGTTTTATTGGGATATACCAAAGATGAGGTGGTTGGTCAGTATGTGGAAAATATAATGATTGGTGCTGACCGGTTAATCACTTCATTGGAAAATGCTTATCAAAGTGTGCCGACCTTAAACTTGCGTGCTTCAAGCTTGCATCGGCGAAATGGCGAAACCTTCCCGGCTCAAATACAAGTGATTCCAATCCAGGTTATGGATGATTTACAGGCAATCCTGGTATTTATCAATGATTTAAGTGAACAGGTTCAAAGCCGGGCTCGGGCTCAGCAGTTGGAAAATCGGGCTCTATTGGGTGAATTTACAGCCGTGTTTGCCCATGAAGTCAGGAATCCGATTAATAATATTTCCGCCGGCTTGCAATTATTGGAAAGTTTACTGGTGGAAGGTGATTCCAAACGGGATGTGGTTACCAGGATGCAGAATGATTGCTCCCGGCTTACAGGCTTGTTTGAAAGAATTTTGGCATTTTCCCGCCCCTTTTCGCCAAATTTGGAGGAAGTTGATATTCGAATTTTACTGCAGAGGATTTTGGATCGATGGCGCCCGAAGATGTCTCGGGTGAAAGTTCAGGCGTTTTTCCAAATGGAGCCGGACATCCCGAATGTTTTGGGTGACCCTCAATTGCTGGAGCAGGTATTTATTAACCTGATCAGCAATGCAGTGGAAGCAATGGAATTGGAAGGCGGTACCCTGGCAGTGCGTCTGGCGACAAGCGATATCGTAACAAACCGCACCCAGGTCGAAGTTGCGATTTCTGATAATGGACCTGGTATTCCGGATAGTATCCGGGAGAGATTGTTTGAACCTTTCCTGACCACAAAATCACAGGGGACGGGGTTGGGACTTGCCTTAACCCAAAGAATAGTCACTGCACATCAGGGTACAATTACGGTAAATTCATTTCCAGGTGGAACAGTGTTTCGGGTGTATCTACCAGTATACGGAGGAGAATAGGATGGCATTAACTGTATTAATCGTGGATGATGAGGAAAACGCCCGACAATTTATTGGAGAATTTCTTATCAATAAGGGGTACGAAGTCATTGGTGCATCGACACTGGCTGAAGCCAGACATCACTTTTCGAGGGGTGACGCGGATATTGTTTTATTGGATGTGAAATTACCGGATGGCTATGGTCCCAATCTTCTATACGAGACAGCTCACATACC
>CALMHE010000154.1 GCA_937863865.1 uncultured Anaerolineaceae bacterium
GAAACGCCTCGTCGCTCCTCCTGACCTTACACGCGAGGAACGGAACAACTATCTTGGGGTCCAATTGGAGGCCATTGGCGTCGGCATTGCAAATGTTGCCGCCCCATTCCTGCCCATTTTCCTGACTCGCCTGGGGGCAACCAGTACCGAGGTTGGCATGTTGACAACCATGCCAGCCATTACAGGTCTGTTGCTTGCCATCCCCATGGGACGGTTCCTTCAAAAGCAAAAAAATATCGTTCGCTGGTACAGCATGATGCGACTTTCTGCCATTCTTGGTTATGCATTAACAGGTCTGGCAGCATTTATTTTTGCTAAAAATGCATTGGTCTGGGGTATTCTGGGTATCTGGGCATTGATCACCATTCCCCAAACCATTCTTTCCATCACCTTTAATGTCGTAATGAATGCAGTGGCAGGTCCCCATAGTCGATTTGAGTTAATGACCCGCCGATGGTCCATACTCGGATTAACAACGACATGTCTGGGTTTGCTCACCGGTTGGTTACTCAGTTTAAAAAGCAATCTCTTCCCCTTAAATTACCAGATAGCCTTCATTGTGTTATCCCTGGGTGGGGTGATCAGTTCCATTGTCATTAACCGAATCAAAATTGACTTGCCGGACGTGGAAATTTCAACGGAGGAGAATCCTGGCAGAAAAGGATGGAAGGATTCCGTTCGCACCTATTTTTCTCCAATCCTCGCCAACAAGCCTTTCCTATCCTTTATAGGTAAACGTCTGGTGGTAATGTTCGGAATAACACTTGGCACTCCATTATTTCCTCTTTATTATGTAAGGGAAGTTCATGCCTCGGACGACTGGATTGCCATTATCAGTTATTTCCAAACTTTCTCTCTTGTTCTTGGATATTTTTTCTGGACACGGATATCACGTAAACCATCCAGAAAATACATCCTCCTTTGGACCACCCTGGGGGTGGGAATATATCCCATTCTTGTCGCTCAAACTCTTCATCCATGGCAAATTGCCATTATTGCCAGCGTGGCTGGTTTTTTTATTGGCGGTTTGGATCTGGTTTTTTTTGACGAATTAATGAAACTCGTACCTGGCGCATATGTGCCAACCTTCGTCTCATTTGCTCAAAGTCTTCAATACCTATCCACAATGATTTCTCCGTTGGTGGGCACCGTGTTGGGAGATAAATTGGGGCTGGGTCCGGCATTAATGATCAGTGGAGGTTTACGGTTGCTGGGTTGTTTATTGTTCAGCTTCCCCTTCATCAAATCCCGTCTTCAATTCAAAACTCTACGTACCTAATTTCATTACTCCTGGGAGAATAACATGTCAGAAAATCCTGTCATCCCACCTGCATACTGCCCCAATTGTGGCAGAATAGTTGCTCCTGATTGGGAAATCTGTCCCGATTGCGGTGTATCGATTAAGACTGGCGAATATATTACCAATGTTCCTACGCCTGTTTCCCACATGGTTCCCATTGAACCGGAACCTGCCTTGCGTTGTAAACGCTGCGGACGAGGGTTAAAACCCAATTGGGAATCGTGCCCGGATTGTGGAACCATTATGGATTATGTCGAACCAAAACCCACAATCCAAACCGACAACCATACACCGGCACAATCTGCCAAACCAGATCTTCCTGTCCGCTCCAATACAGGGTGGATCATTGCCCTTGGAATTACTTCGGCTGTATTTCTGTTCCTTCTTATTATCAGCTTGGTAAAGATGGGTGTGAATACTTCCAGACAGCAGCAAACAGATAGGTCGTTGCGCAATTTACGACAGACTGCCACGAACTCCGCCTCGGAATATATGGTAAATATTGAGCAATTGGAATCAACAATTGCCGCCATTGAATCTGAGAAAATTGATCTGGAAAATAATTTTCAAGCAACTTTAACAGCTCAAGAGGATAATTTCCACACTACCATGGTTGAGTACTATTTTCAAAATGCTGTTAATGTTTACGGTCCAGAGGCTGGCGACCTGCTTCATGAGGAAGATGGTTATATTAAGACAAACTGGGCAAATCTGGATATTGAAAATGGAATCATTGCAGCAACTTTTACCAACCCTTATGATTCCTGGCAGAATGATTGGGATTACGGTTTCATGTTCCGTAACACTGGAAGTAATTTACAGTATCGGATTGTGGTCACCTCCGATAGCACCTGGGACCTGATCTTTGCCAATGATGATGATCGACCAGTAATCGCTTCCGGAAATCTTGATAATCTAAACCTTGGTGAAAATGAAAAAAATGCGATCATGGTGATATTTTCAAACGATTATGGATCGTTATCTGTCAATGGAGAATTTGTCAGCACCTTCGATCTGTCTGGAAAATTGGAATCTGGAAATGTGTGTGTTGCCACTGGATTTTTCGATGGTAATGAGTTGGAAGGATATTCCACAGATTATGTAGATTTCATGGTCTGGGAACTTCCATAGTGATTATGTCGAAAACCAGACACCCCCGACCATCGCCGGGGGTGTCTGGTTTTAGTGTTACAGATAATCCCTCAGGATATCAAACCATTGATGAGGTGATCCATTCGGTTTTGATACACCAGATCTGTCCACTCCTCACCAAAATCGAAACGTGAAATTCCAGTATTGGTCATTAAAAACCAGATATTTTGCTTCCGTTCCGTGCCAAACAATGCCCAAAGAAAATGATTGTAAAAAGCTCCATGGCTGATCACTGCCACCACATCCTGGGTGCCACCGTGCCGTTCCAGCAATTCCTCAATGACCCGATGCGCCCTGATTTCGCGCTCTTCCGGTTGTTCGGGTGGTCGATTCCACCATCCATCCTCACCGATATCATCAGGCAGTACAACTCTGTCATATTGACTTGTGAAAAAGGATCGGGATTTGCCGGAGGTTCCATAGGATTCCTCGGTATCCTCATCCTTCAGATATAATCCCCCTCCTTCATGAAAATCCTTCCAAATCGTCAATGGAAGATCAAGTTTCTGCGCTGTAATCCGGGCAGTTTCGAATGCCCGCAACATGGGAGAGCAATACAGGTGTGTAATGCCAAAACCTCCCTCATTGGCTGGATCACGCCAGCCTGATCGTAGTTCCGGTGACTGCCTGTGTAAAAAATCCGCCAACCGTTCAGCTTGTTGAATACCCAGGGGAGTAATATCCGGATCATCGCTTCGCCCTTCATCTGATCCTGTGGAATCCCAAAGTGCATTATTGGCTGATTGAGCATGCCGGATAAAATAAAATTGCATTTTATATCTCCTTCCTTTAAAACTCCCCTTATTATACCGTCTCGCCATTATTGGAACTGACCGTTTGATTCGTCGAAATCCTGCTTTTCGACTATACTCGGAGTGTTAAGTGGAAAATAAATCAACTTAAGGAATTGTTTTCGATGACCCACCTTCCCACCGGTAAATTATCCGCCCAATTGTTGGCTGAGATCTTAAAAAATGCCCCCTCATCAGACCCACGCATTATTTTGGGACCGGGCATTGGATTGGATTGCGGCGTCGTCCAATTGGATGATATGATGCTGGTTTTCAAATCTGAACCGATTACCTTTGTTACCGACCAAATTGGCTGGTATGCAGTCCAGGTTGCTGTAAATGATATCGCAACCACTGGGGCACAACCCCGCTGGATGATGCTTACTGTGTTACTGCCTGAAGGGAAAACCACACCCGAACTGGTGCATACCATAGCTGACCAGGTTCATGAAGCAGCGAAACATTATGATATTTCACTCATCGGTGGACATACTGAAATTACCAATGGATTGGACCGCCCCATCCTTTGCACTTCCTTAATTGGAGAAGTTAAACCCGATCAGCTTATCACGCCGCGTGGAGCCCAGCCTGGTGATCGCGTTCTTTTAACCAAATCAATACCCATTGAGGGGACTGCCATCCTGGCGCGGGAATTTCCGGACCTTCTTCGTGGAATTCTCACCCGGGAGGAGTTGGAGGAAGCTCAAAATTATATCCATTCCCCCGGCATCAGTGTATGGCGTGATGCCCGTTTCGCTTTACGGGCAGGCAGGGTAAATGCCATGCATGATCCAACGGAAGGTGGATTGGCAACTGCCTTATGGGAACTGGCTGAGGCTTCCGGTCTCAGCCTGGAAATCTGGTGTGATAACATCCCCATAACCCCATTATCTTTAAAAGTATGCAATGTTTTCCAGTTGGAACCACTGGGAACCATCGCTTCAGGTTCGCTGTTGTTAACCGTGCCCCGGTCTGATTCGCCAATGATTCAATCAAAATTATCAGAGGAGGGAATATCCTGTGCGGAGATCGGTGAAGTAAAGGAAGGCAAACCGGAAGTCTGGCAGCGCAAGTACAAGGAGAGGATCCTCATGCCGCGATATGATCAGGATGAGATCACCCGGGCATTTCGATTGTAATTGTAAGGGCTGTTGATTACGGAATAAATTCAGGTCACACTCATCAGGTGTCAGCATTATCATTCAGGTTGAAGATAACCTTGTATTTACTATTCTGTTTTTATATGAAACGGATATTGCCTGAGGAAGGATTGGAACAAAAGGATGTGGATTCCACGTGACAATATTTGCCCACACGATTTTGCCGGTGGTTTTCTGACCGGTGCTGGTATTGTCGTGCATTCCGACATGATGAAGATGCAGACAGCTGATTTGTGATATAATCCCCGCGTGCTGAAAAGCGCGTCCCTGTAGCTCAGTGGATAGAGCGCTGGCCTCCGGAGCCAGATGCGGCAGTTCGAGTCTGCCCAGGGACGCCTTTTTTTATTAATCAATCCAACTCCAATCATAGAAGAACCATGACAATATCAGTAAACATGGTTCTGGTTGACATTCATGATAAATGGTATTATATTTCGCTGGCGAATTATTCGATTGATTACAAGTTAAAAACCATGAACACTCCAAAAAATAATGCTCAATTTCACCAAAAAGTCCACCAGGAGATACTGGATCTCTTTCAACTCCAGGATACCAGCGGTATTGAGATATTTGTCCTCCTCCGCCGGCTTGCCCTCCTGAGTGGGGTGTTGGAATCCCAGGCAGCCTGTGATCCTGACGTCTCATGTGCACGGTGGCGAGTTTTATTACGTTTAATGTTGGAGGATCATTGGGGCAATTCAGCAGGTCTGACTCCATCGGAAATCGCCCATTTCCAACATGTCAGCCGTAATACTATCAGTTCCTTGTTGCGAGGACTGGAAAATCAGGGCATGATCCAGCGTCTGCTTGATCCGGAGGATTTGCGCGTCTTTCGAATCCAATTAACTGCCAAGGGAAGAGACTATATCCTGCAGACCGCCCCCGGAAGGCTGAACAATTTAAATCAATTGGTGGATGGCTTGTCCGCAGAAGAACGTCATCAACTGACAGATTTGCTTGGAAAATTACTGTCATCATTATTGGATCAGCTTCATGGATCTGTCGTCGGACAAAACGAATAACAACAAATAGGAGATTTTTTTGATCCGTACACTGAAATTCCTAAAACCGTATGCTGGATTTATCCTGATAGTAATATTCCTGTTGTTTATCCAAGCAAATGCTGATCTGGCGCTGCCGGATTATCTATCCAAAATTGTCAACATCGGTATCCAACAAGGGGGGGTGGAAAATCCGATCCCTGCAATCATCCGGCAAAGCCGGATGAACCAGGTCGGTGCCATCATGAACGAAACCGATTTTACACGCATCCTTTCCAGCTACACAATCCTGACCCCTCCTTCCGATAATTATCCCGTCAAGGTTCAAAATCTTGATTTTACGATTTCCGAACCAGTATATTTACTCAAGGACATTGATGTAAATGAAATGGATTGGTTGAAGACAACCATGAGCAAGGGTCTGGTGGCGGTGACTGGGATTGAGCAAATAACCACTGACCCCTCAAAGGCAGCCCAATTAGCTCAAAGCATGGGAATTAATTTATCCCAGCTTCCATCCGGAATGGATGTCTTTACCATAATATCTTCTCTGCCTGTTGAGGAACGCGCCCGCATTGGTGCTGCAATGGAGAAACAATTCTCAACGCTGGGTGATGCCATATTGTCTCAAACCGCCATGAGAGTGGTCAAATCCGAATACGAAATCCTTGGTATGCAGACAGGCAAATTGCAAAACAGTTATATTTTGCGTACCGGGACGATCATGTTGCTGATTACACTGCTTTCTGTTGCCTGTGCTGTAGGAGTTGGTTACCTCTCAGCCCGGACATCGGCAGGTTTCGCCCGCGATCTGCGAAAAGCTGTTTTCGTCAAGGTGGAATCCTTTTCCAATGCGGAACTTGATCAATTTTCTACTGCATCCTTGATCACCCGCACCACCAATGACATCACACAAATCCAGATGTTGGTTCTCATGATGATGCGCATGGTGTTTTATGCCCCCATCATGGGAGTCGGGGGTATCATCCGCGCAATTGATAAAGGATCCTCCATGTGGTGGATCATCGCTGTGGGTGTGGCAGTACTGATCAGCCTGGTTGTAATTGTTTTTTCAATCAGCCTGCCAAAATTTAAAATCATGCAGAGTTTGATTGATCGGTTGAATCTGGTAATGCGTGAAAATCTCTCTGGAATGATGGTTATCCGTTCTTTCAACCGGGAATCATTCGAAGAAAACCGGTTTGACATTGCCAACCAGGATCTGACAAAAACCCAGCTCTTCGTCAACCGGGTTATGGTTACCATGTTTCCAGTTATGATGTTGATTATGAATGGAATTTCCATGTTAATCATCTGGGTCGGGGCGCACCAGGTTGCTCAATCAACCATGCAGGTGGGGGATATGATGGCATTCATGCAGTATGCCATGCAAATTGTAATGTCCTTCCTGATGATGTCATTGATGTTCATCATTCTACCTCGGGCTTCGGTCTCTGCGAATCGACTAGCTGAAGTGTTGGATACTGAACCGACCATCAAAGATCCCGAAATTCCAATTAAATTTAGAGAGCCATTCCAGGGTACTGTGGAATTCTGCAATGTTTCTTTTCGTTATCCTAATGCAGATGAGAATGTCCTATGTAATTTAAACTTTATTGCTCAACCTGGAAAAACGACAGCCATCATCGGATCGACCGGGTCCGGAAAATCGACAATAATCAGCCTGATTCCCCGATTTTATGAGGTCACGGAAGGACAAATTCTGATTGATGGGGTTGATATCCGTTCTGTCAGCCAGCAGGATTTACGTGAGAAAATTGGCTATATTCCCCAACAATCCTCGCTTTTCTCTGGAACCATTGAAAGCAACCTTCAATACGGGGACGAAGACGCTGACCTGGAAACATTAAAC
>CALMHE010000155.1 GCA_937863865.1 uncultured Anaerolineaceae bacterium
AACGACTACTGGTGGTGTTGCCCTATCGCTGAGTGGAGGAAAAACCGGCATCGCCTCCGCCCCGCAGACGGGCAGCCTCAAGAATGTACTGTGGGATCAACCGTTAAGCACGGTGAACCAGAACGCTTATGTCAGTCAGGAATTCTCAGATTATCCTGACTATTCCTCCTTCCTGGCGGATGACTTCATTGCCGGCACCGACTGGTTGATCGAATCGGTTTTTGTTCCCGGGAATGGCTGGAATGGTTTCAGTTCACTGGAAAATGCCACAGGACTGACCTGGATGATTTATGCGGATGATACCGGTGAACCCGCCGGCGATCCGTCCGGCGGCGGGGATCCTCCATTGTGGGCATTGACCCTGCCCATCAACGATCCACAGGTGTCCATCACCACGGGTTCTGGCGAAATGCCATCCGATACAACCCTGGTTTTATCTGAACCTGTGGAAATCCCTGCGGGGCACTACTGGTTGATTTTCTATCCAACCCTGGAATTTGGTTCCTTTGGACAATTTGGACGGCAGCCGGCGGATACCGCCAATGGCTACATCGGGCAGTTCATCAACCCGGGGGGGGCATTCGGTTATGGGTCTGCCTGGCAAAACTGGACAGTCCTCAGTCCCACACAACAGGATATTGCCTTCCGGCTGGAGGGTATCGCCGGGCCTGAGGATCCGGTAACCATTAGTTTTGAGGTGACTGTCACCATGGAGGACACCACGATTACTAACTGGGCGGAGATGGATTACAACGGATATTACTTTGAAACCAGTGCATCCACATTGATTGCACCATACAACCGGCTTTTCCTGCCGGTAATCCTCCGGTAAACCAGATTGGCAAACCAAGTTAATATTGAAGGTTGGAGGCGGCGCAAGCCGCCTCCAGCTTTCCGCGTCAGGATTTCCGGGTATACTCATGCATGAGATTGATGATTTTCTTGGAGGTCGGCATGCGCACCTGTCTCAGGAATATCCAATGGTACACCAGTCCGAAAAAATTAACTTCCGGAACCATCTGGCTGGAGGATGGCAGGATTACAGCCTTCGAGGATGCCGAATTATCCTGTCCTGGGGATGTAAGGGAGGTTGACGGCAGGGGTTGGATTGCCGCTCCGGGTCTGATTGATATCCAGATCAACGGCGGCTTTGGTTATGATTTCACCGCCCGCCCCGCAGCCATCTGGCGGGTGGGTGAACTGCTGCCCTGCATGGGCGTCACCAGCTTTGTGCCCACGATCATCACCAGTCCATTTGGGGTGGTAAATCGTGCCATGCAAATCCTGAAGGAAGGTGCCCCGCAGGGGTGGCGGGGTGCGGTTCCCCTCGGTCTGCACCTGGAAGGACCCTTCCTGAACCCAGTGAAAAAAGGGGCCCACAATCCGATGCATTTGCGTCAGCCGGATGCCATGCGGGTTCAGGATTGGACCCGCCAAAATGGTGTCCTGCTGGTGACCCTGGCGCCGGAATTGCCGGGAGCCGACCAGTTGATTGACACCCTGACTGAGCGGGGGGTGGTGGTGAGCGCCGGACACACCCTGTGCGATTATGACCAGGCTTTAACCGTTTTTAGGCGCGGCATCCGCTGCGCAACCCACCTGTTTAACTCCATGCCGCCGGTCGATCACCGCAATCCCGGTTTGGTGGCAGCCGTGCTGGTTACCCCCAAGGTGAGTTTTGACATCATCGTGGACGGGATTCATGTTCACCCTGCCATGGTGGAGCTGGCTTGGCGCTGCAATCCAAAGGGGTTGATCCTGGCGACGGATGCCATGGCAGCCCTGGGCATGCCGCCGGGGCGGTACCGACTGGGGGATTTTAACGTCCGGGTGGATGAGGTCAGCGCCCGGCTGGATGACGGCACCCTGGCAGGCAGCATTCTCACGGCGGATGCGGCGGTGCGCAACCTGATGCGATTCACCGGCTGCAGCCTGGGGGAGGCATTGCTGGCGCATACGGATCATCCGGCGCGCCTGCTGGGTTTGGAGGGCAAGGGCAGGCTGGCAGTTGGTGCGGATGCGGATATTGTCCTGCTTACACCCGCCGGTGAGGTGATGATGACTCTGGTGGGTGGTGAGGTCGTGTACACCAGGAAGAACGACTGATCGGCACAGTTTCCACTTGTTTTGTTTCCCCGCCTGGGAATTTGCCAGCCCGGTTGACCCCTGTTGGAGGGGATTCTTGGGTATAATCGATGGTCATGGCTGGATATCAGGGCGAACTTGCCGCGCTCAGCGCGGCGTTTTTATGGGCGGTGGCGGCACTTCTTTTTGAGCAAATTGGCAGGCGTGTACACTCGCTGGAGATCAATTTGCTTAAAGGGATCATTGCCTCGATATTATTTGGGATCACCCTGGCGGTCATCGGCGGATTTGGGACGCAAATTCCACTGCCATTCCTGCTTCTGTTGATTGCCAGCGGAGCACTTGGGATTGGTGTGGGCGATACCGCCTACTTTGAAACCCTGCAGTGTCTTGGAGTCCGCCGCAGCCTTTTGTTGAGCGTGCTGGCACCCCCCATGGCAGCCATTCTGGGCTTGATTTTCCTGCAGGAAACCCTCTCGCTCACCTCCTGGCTGGGGATTTTCATCACCATAGCGGGTGTGGCATGGGTCATCAGTGAGCAGACCCCTGCCGATTCCGGGCGTACCTGTGCCCTGCGCCGCGGTGTGATTTTTGGGCTGGTGTTTGCCCTTTGCCAGGCAGGCGGGGGGGTGATCTCGCGGCATGTCTTTTCCCAAACGACCATCTCTCCTTTGGAGAGTGCTTTCATTCGTTTGCTGTCAGGGGTTGCCATCCTGATTGTCTGGCTGGCATTCCGGCGCCAGAAGGTTCTCACCTGGGCGCGGGAAAAAAGCGCTGGCAGAATTTTCGCCCTGTTGATGACAGTCAGCGTCTTTGGCACCTTTATTGCCATCTGGCTGCAGCAGGTTTCTTTTAAATTTACCGATGTGGCAGTGGCGCAGACCCTTCTCGCCACCAGTCCCTTGTTTGGGTTATTGATTTCCGCCCTGCGCGGTGAAAAAACCAGCCTGCGGGCAGTGCTGGGAGCGGTGATTGCCACCCTGGGAATCTCGCTGCTCTTTGAGGTGTTCTGACATGCAGCGTTCATCCCGTGCCTTCATACCGGATTTGCAGCTTCTTTTGGCGGCATTCATCTGGGGATTTGCCTTCGTGGCACAGCGGGTTGGCATGCAGACCATGCCGCCGATTTTTTTCAACAGCTTCCGGTTTTTGCTGGGCGGGTTGGCATTGCTGGCAGCATCCGTCATTTTTCCGGCACTGAAACCAGCCAGCAGTGCTTCGGCAGGCTGGCGCAAGGTCCTCCCGGCAGGTCTGCTTTGCGGCGTGATTCTATTTGGCGGTGCAACCCTGCAGCAGATGGGGATTGTTTATACCACGGCAGGCAAGGCAGGCTTCATCACCGGTTTGTACGTGGTGCTGGTGCCGCTGGCGGGCTTGTTCTGGGGGCACAGGATGGGAATTTTCTCCATCCTGGGGGCAATTTTGGCGGCTGCGGGTCTGTACCTGCTCAGCGTCACCGGGCAGTTCAAACTGGCACCGGGTGATGGTCTTGTCCTGCTGGGTGCGTTTTTCTGGACGGCGCATGTCCTGCTCATTGCCCGGTTGAGCAAAACCGTGGATCCGGTGCGTTTATCGGTGACCCAGTTCTTCGTCTGTGGAATCCTCAGCCTGCTGGCAGGGCTGTTTTTCGAGGAATTAACCTGGGCTGGCTTATCAGCCGCGCTGCTTCCGCTCCTTTACGGGGGTCTGCTTTCGGTGGGTGTGGGTTATACGCTGCAGGTGGTGGCACAGGTCAAAGCCAGACCCTCCCATGCGGCGGTGATCCTCAGCCTGGAGGGGGCGTTTGCCGTGCTGGGCGGCTGGCTGCTGCTTGGCGAGACCCTCAGTCTGCGCGGCATCATCGGCTGCATTCTGATGCTTGCCGCCATGCTGGTATCCCAACAGGGCATCCTGCGCGATTAAGGATATGTTTTTTTATGGTGCCAGATCGATGGCGATCTGGATTTTTTTGTATTTGCGTTCCACCCTTACAATCTTCCCGTGCAGGTTCAGGCTCTCTTCGCCGTCCGTGCGGGTGATGGTGAGGCTGACAGACTCACCGGGTGAAAGTTCAATGTCCTGGTCCAGGCGGATGAGCAAACCACAGGAGCTGACATTGACAGTGGTGGCGGTGCCGGGAACCGGTTCCTCCAATTGGACAGGGTGTTTGATCTGGAACCGGGCAGCCCGGCGTGCTTCAGGGAATCCGAGTGATCTGCGATCCAATCTTTACCTCCAGTGTGCCAGTGGGGCATCCATTAACAGGATGCCTGTATCCCTACTATAGCATAATTTAATCTTTGGGCAATGAAAAAAAGTCATAAAAATAATGATTTAATAATTGATTTTTAACAAGGCATGCCTTGCAGGATGAAGAGCAGCCAGGAGCCGGTTCCATGTTCCCGGCGGTCGGTTGATTTCAGACCGGCTCCCGGTATTATTTATCAATCGCCTTGACGTTTCTTTCCATCCCATGATAAACTATCAACCGAGGATATTACACCCATGAATGATCAGTTTGCTTTTACTCTTTGCGCCAGGGGCGATGGTTCCATGTCTGCCTTGTCGGAGTGTACCTGCTGATCGTTCGGTTATACGCAACCCATTAAACGCCGCGGTGCACCCACCCCGGCGTTTTTCTTTTCAGATTTTTCAACATCCAGTATCATTGTAGGAATACGACCATGTCAATCTTAACTTCAACCAACCTCGGCTTATCCTTCGGAGACTTCGACCTTTTCCGCGGCATTTCCGTGCATATTGCCAACGATTCAAAAATCGGTCTCATCGGTCCCAATGGGATTGGTAAAACCTCCCTGCTTCTCATCCTGGCGGGCATTAATCAGCCGACCACCGGTGTGGTTCACTTTGCCAGGAACCGGCGCATGGGCTACCTGCGCCAGGAGGCGGTGGATGCCTTTGCCGACAGCACCGGGACCGTTTATGCCGAGATGCTTACGGTTTTTACCGAACTGCAAGCCCGGCAGGACCGGCTTCATGAGATGGAAGCCGCGATGGCGATCCAACCGGATGACGCCAGCCTGTTGGATAATTACGGCAGGCTGCAGCATGAATTTGAGTTGGCGGGCGGATATGATTATGACCTGCGCATCCAGCAGACCCTCCAGGGGCTGGGGTTGGGTCGGGAGACCTGGGACATGCCCCTGGCTCACCTGAGCGGCGGGCAGAAAACCCGCGCCCTGCTGGCGCGCCTTTTGCTGGAAAAGCCCGATCTGTTGATGCTGGATGAACCGACCAATCACCTTGATATTGAAGCGGTGGAATGGCTGGAGCACGCCCTGCACGATTGGGACGGTGCTGTCCTCATTGTCAGCCACGACCGCTATTTCCTGGACAACACGGTCAACACTGTCTGGGAAATGAGCCGGCGCGGGATTGAAACTTATTCCGGCAATTATTCCGCCTACCTGCTGCAAAGGCAGGAGCGCTGGGATTATTATGAAAAGGTGTTTACCGAGGAAAAAGAACGTCTGACAAAGGATGTCGATTTCATCCAGCGCAACTGGGTGCGCGCCAGCACTCATGCCCGCGCCTTGGGCTTGTTGCGCAAGGTCAGCCGGGAACTGGCGGTCATCAATCGTTATGGCATCATGGAGCTGCGTTCCGGTCGGCAGTGGAGTGAAATGGGCATCCGTGCCGACCGTCCGCTGGAAGTCATTGAAGCGATTCGGGGTGTGAACGCCCTCCAGATGGAATCCAATCGACCGCCAGCCATTCACCCCCGCATCCCCACGGAAGGCTTGAGCGGCACCATTGTCATCCGCACCCACTGGCTCACGGTCGGCTATCCGGACAATCCGCTTTTCAGCGCACCGGATATGGAACTGCGCCGCGGCGAATGCGCTGCGCTGATCGGTCCCAATGGCAGCGGAAAAACCAGCTTCCTCAAGACCCTGCTGGGTCAGCTTGAACCGCTGAAGGGCGAGGTGGAGCTGGGTGCCAGCCTGCATATCGGTTATTTTGCCCAGGCGCATGATGGACTGACCGGCGACCGCAATGTGCTGGAGGAATTGCTGCACCACAAGGAAATGGATGCCGGTGAGGCGCGCCATCACCTGGCGGCATACCTCTTCCGCGGCGAGGATGTGTTCAAACCACTGTGCGCACTTTCGGGCGGCGAACGCGGGCGCCTGGCTCTGGCAATCCTCACCCTGGAAGGCTCCAACTTCCTGGTGCTGGACGAACCGACCAACCACCTTGACATCCCCGCCCGTGAAGCCTTGCAGGACGTACTGGATGCATTCACCGGCACCATCCTGCTGGTCTCACATGACCGTTTCCTGATTGGTCAGCTGGCAACCCAGATTTGGGAGCTGCGCGAGGGGAGGATGGAGGTCTTCAAGGGGAATTACCGCGAGTACATGCTGCGCTCGGCTGCCGCCGTCAACACGGAAGGCAGGGCGGCGGCGACCACCACCCGTAAAACCGTCATGAAGGTGGACGGCAAAGAGGCGAAAAGGCGTCTGGAATCACTCCAGCGGGTGGAGGAACGTATTCACACCCAGGAGCAGTTGATCCACCGCCTGTACCGTGATCTGCAGCGCGCCGGTGAAAAACAGGATTTTGAACGGGCGCATAAACTCGGCGACCAGGCGGCGCACGCCCAGGCGGTTCTGGATGAACTGATGGACGAGTGGGAAGAGCTGGCTGGCTAGATGGTATAATTTTCCTGTTAATCTTAAGGAATTTTTCTGCGAGGGAGCAGGTATGAATCAACCTCTTGATTTCCAATCCATCATCCTAGCGCTTCAGCATTACTGGGCAGACCAGGGATGTTTGATCTGGCAGCCGTATAACACCCAGGTGGGTGCGGGAACGATGAATCCCGCCACCTTCCTGCGTGTGTTGGGACCCGAACCCTGGAAAGTGGGCTATGTGGAGCCCTCCGTTCGACCGGATGATGGACGCTATGGCGAGAACCCCTACCGGCTTGTTCAGCATACCCAGTTCCAGGTGATCCTCAAGCCCGACCCCGGCAACCCGCAGGAGCTGTACCTGCGCTCGCTGGAGGCACTGGGGATTGACCCGCGCCAGCATGACATCCGCTTCGTGGAGGATAACTGGGAAACACCGGCGCTGGGCGCCTGGGGGCAGGGCTGGGAGGTCTGGCTGGATGGTCAGGAGATCACCCAGTTCACCTACTTCCAGCAGGCGGGCGGCATGGTGCTGGATCCGGTATCCGTGGAGATTACCTACGGTCTGGAACGGATTGCCATGACACTGCAGCGGGTGCGAAAATTTTCGGATATCCGTTGGAACAAGGACCGTACCTATGGTGACATCCAATCCATGGGTGAGTACGAACATTCCAGGTATTATTTTGAATTGGCGGATGTGGAGCGGCTGCGGCAGATGTACCAGCTTTTCGAAGCGGAGGCATTATCCGCTTTGGAACAAGGTCTGGTGCTGCCTGCCCATGATTACATATTGAAATGCTCGCATACCTTCAACGTACTGGATACACGCGGTGCCATCGGTGTGACCGAACGGCAGGCATTTTTCGGGCGGATGCGCGATCTCTCCCGGCGGACGGCGGAAGCCTACCTGGAACAACGCCAGATGCATGAATACCCCTGGCTGGAAGATGACAAACCAGCCGGGAACTCCAGGGTGGTGAAATATTCGGTTCCACATGAGATGGAAATCCCGGTTGAACCACAACCCTTCCTGCTGGAAATCGGCACCGAGGAACTGCCGGTGGCTGATCTGAAGGACGCACTGGCGCAACTCCGTGAACGCATTCCCAGCCTGCTGGATGATCTCCGGCTGGAGCACGGGGAGGTGCGCATATTGGGCACTCCGCGCCGTCTGGTGGCGGCAGTGGATTCAATGGCGCCGCGTCAACCGGACCGCACCCAGATCTTCAAGGGACCACCGGCGGAACGGGCGTTTGATGCCGAAGGCAAACCCACCCGGGCGGCTGAAGGTTTCGCAAAAAGCCGGGGTCTACCGGTGGAGGCGCTGGAAATTCGTGAAATGGATGGCGGGCGCTATGCGGCTGCCGTGGTGGAGGAGAAGGGCAGACCGGCGCTGGAAGTGTTGGCGGAAGCGCTGCCGGATGTGGTTTCCGGCATCCGTTTTGATAAAAATATGCGCTGGAACTCCTCCGGAGTGACCTTCTCGCGCCCGGTGCGCTGGCTGCTGGCGCTGTATGGCGGGACAATTGTCCCATTTACCCATGGCGGATTGCAGTCCGGGCGCATCACCCGCGGTCTGCGATTCCACGAACCCGAAACCATTTCGGTGTCAAATCCAGCCGAATATTTTACATCACTGCTGGCGCAGGGCATTATTCTCGACCCGGCGGAACGGCGGGTGGTGATTGAAAACCAGGTGAAAGCCATCCTGGTCGAATCCGGCGCCAACCCTGACCGGATGGATGCCGGGCTGCTGGACGAGGTGACCAACCTGGTGGAGGCGCCCACCGCGCTGCGCGGCTCATTTGCCGCGGACTACCTGCGCCTGCCGCCGGAAGTGCTGGTTTCAGTGATGAAGAAACACCAGCGCTACTTCCCCATGCAGGATGCTGCGGGTCAGCTGCTGCCTTATTTCATCACCATCCGCAACGGGAATGGCGAGTATGGGGATGTGGTGGCGGATGGCAACGAACAGGTGATCGGTGCCCGGTTCGCTGATGCCGATTTCTTCATCCAGCAGGATTTGCAGCACAAGCTGCCCGACCTGCTTCCCCGCCTTGCCACCCTGACATTTCAAAAGAAACTGGGCTCCATGCGGGATAAAACCAACCGCGTTGAGAGGAATGTGGAACATCTGATCACCATGCTGCGGGTCAATCCGCAGGAAGCGGAAATTGCCCGGCGCGCCGCGGCTCTCTGCAAGGCGGACCTGGTCTCCCATATGGTGGTTGAGATGACCGCACTGCAGGGTGTGATGGGCGGCTATTATGCCCGTCACTCCGGCGAATCCGACGCTGTGGCGCAAGCCATTATCGAA
>CALMHE010000156.1 GCA_937863865.1 uncultured Anaerolineaceae bacterium
GTCTATATAACGTAGTCCGTGGAACATCACAAATTATTTCACATAATTTATTCACAGTCATGGTTTGATTGGATGCAAAAATTTGTACAATTCTCATCCGCGTCGGGTTTAGCATGACATCATATATATTTTTGGTCATAATACACCTCCATTGATTTCAATTATTATATTATTACCAAATAAGGAATTAGTCAAGAGTAAATTGTAGAAATCTTATGGAAAGGGTTTGACACAAGATGCAATTTTGAATAAGCCAGATCGAATAGATGAGAAGATTTGCTGAAAGCGTATGAGAGCAATTCTAAAACAACATATTAGCCGTGATGATTTAGGAAGATAACACAAACGAGGCAGTAGTTCTTTAATAGGACTGCTGCCTTTTACTTCATTCATTAAACAACAGTTCTCTAGTCTCAACCTGTTATAAAAACAGTAGTTCTCTTGTCTCGCAGTACAAAAAGCGGTTCTGCAGTATTAACCCTAACTTATATTTCATGTTCCAAGCTATGCTCCGAGTATAAAAAACAAGGTTCCCAACAATCGGTTACTCTTACCGAAAGTCTGGGAACCTCTGATTTCAAGCTCTTTGGAGCCTATTTATTTGTCTTTGCGTGACATCAAGACAACTGTCTCCACATGGTAGGTCTGCGGGAACAGATCAAAGGGGCGGGCTTTTACCAGCCGGTAGCCGGCTGATGAAAGCCGTTTGATGTCACGCGCCAGCGTGGCAGGATCGCAGGAGACGTATAAAATTTGCGGCGGAGCCATGCGGACAAGTGCGTCCAGGGCGGGGCGCGCCAGACCGGTGCGGGGGGGATCCACAATCGCCATGTCCGGTTGGATGTCCAGATGGGGCAGAATATCCTCAGCCGGACCCGCATACAGCGACACATTATCAAAGGGGTCAAGATTCGCTGCATAGTCATCCACCGCGGATTCGGATAATTCCACTCCGACAATGGATTTCACCAAGGGGGCAAAGAAACGGGAGAACAAGCCCACACCGCTGTACACATCCAGCAGGATACTCTGTCGGGTGGGTTGCAGCCATTCCAACGCCTGCCGGACCATTTCTCCTGCCATGGGGCTGTTCACCTGGAAGAACGATCCGGCGGATACCTGAAAATTCACACCCAGTACAGACATCCACAGCAATGGTTCTCCTGCCAGGACCAGCGGACCCGCCGGGGAGAGATGCACCACGGAGAGCGGTAAATCCAGCTCCATTTCCGGCAGTTCCAGGCTGCTGGATTCCAGAGTCAACATGGTTTCTCCGTTCATACCTGCCCGCAGCCCGATGCGTTCCAACCCCGGCAGAGGTTCAATTTCCAGCTGCCGCCATAATCCATCCAGCACATCCTCCGGCAGATGGCATTCACGGACAGGCACGATGTGGTCGGAGCCGGCGGCTTTAAAACCCAGCCTGCCCTGGGAGTCGATGTGAAATTGCAGGTGGTTGCGGTAATTCCAGGGTAGGGGAGAGGGAACGATATCTTCAATATTGGGGTCGGGTATCCCGGCAATCCGTTGCAATTGTTCCCGAAGTATCCCAGCTTTGGCTGCCAGCTGCTTCCCGTAAGGCAGGTGCTGATAATGACAGCCGCCGCATTCGGTGAAGTGCGGGCAGCGCGGCAGGATGCGCTCCGGGGAGGGTTCCAGGATTTCAACCAGCCGGACACGCGCATAGCCGCGCTTTTCTTCGAGGATGTCGATCCGCACCCGTTCACCAGGCAGGGCAAAAGGCACGAAAACCGCCCGTCCATCCGGCAGTCTTCCCATCGCATCTCCCCCATAAGTGAGAGTTTGCAGGAGAATGTCTTGAGTCATATTTTTTAAAATTTACCAAAAAGGGCGCGTACAAACTTTTTGAGATTCAGGGACTGCCCGGAGAGTAAAATCTGCCCGTGGAACAGCCCCGCTGCGGCTCGAATCAGGAACCAGGCAGCCAGCACCTGTCCACCGATGGAAAGAAGAATCTGCCAGAGGGGTACAACCACCGCGGAAAGGCGCCCCATCATGGTCACCGGCGCTGTCAGTGGAAACAGACTGAGTACAGTGGATACGATGCCGCTGGGTTCCTCCGCCAGGGCATTGATGAACATCAAGGGGATGACCAGAGGAATGACCACCACCATCGTCGCCGAGCCGGATTCCCGCAGGTTGGGAACCAGTGCCCCAATCCCCGCCATCAGAGCGCCATACATGGCATAACCCAGAAGGAAGAACACACCGCCCCAGGCGATGAGGCTGGGTGGAATTTGGAAAGCCTCGGAAAAATTAAAAATACCGCCGCTCATTTTCATGATCAACACGCCGCACCCTGTCCAAAAAACAGTCTGAATCAGTCCGGCTATCCCCAGGGCAATAATTTTGCCGGTCAACATTTCCAATGGGGTGACGGAGGTCATCAGAATCTCGATGGTGCGGTTTTGTTTTTCCGTCGCCACGCTGGAGAGCAGCAAGGATGCGGATCCAAAAATGGTGATATAGAACAGCATCACCACCGCGTAGGGAATGAAAAAGGTCAACGAAGAATCCGATTCACGCTGTGGAGCAGCATTGAGATAAGTTTTTTCCAGCTGCAGGGGGGAAAATACACGACCTGTCAGGTCTGCATCACCTCCCAACAGGTTGTAAACCAGCGTTTCCTCCAGGTCCTGTGATTGATCCATCCCAGCCAATGGATTGTAATCACTCCGGACAAAAATTACCTTGCCGCTTTCAATATAATCAGCGGAGATGAGGTAATATCCCTGGATTGTGTCCTGCTGGAGGGCTGCACTGGCAGCAGTCTCATCGGCATACGGTAGAAGGACATTCCCCCAGGCTTCCGGAACTTCCCGAATATATCCGCCCGGGTCTACAAATCCATGAATTTCCTGCTCGTTGGTGGGCATGATAATTTCCGACAGCGAAGGGATGTCCGCCCGATTCTTCAATTGGTCCATGCCACTTATCAACAGGTATGGAATAAGTGGGACCAGGATTAATGTTAGTAAGTAAGATTTCCTGCAAACTGTTGTGTACAGTTCACGAGCCAGGATCAGTTTTATCTTCTTCATTGGACTGCCTCCTTGTGGAACAGCTCCCGGAAGGAGACTTTTTTACCATACCGCATCATTCCCAGCCGGAATGCCCGACCGGCAAGCCAGAGTGCTCCTGCCGCCATCAACCAGATCAAGCTGATGGAGAGAATCAATTGCCAGGCTGGTACGGTTGAGAAGGATATCCGGGTTGTCAATGCCACCGGCGCAGTGAATGGGATCAAGCTCAGGGTTACTGAGATCATCCCGTCGGGATTTTGCATGAGAGCCGGCAGCACAAACAATGGCAGCATGATGGGCAGGGAGAACAGACCCGCAACCTGCTGGGCTTCACGAGCTTCGGTTGCGGTAGCCCCCACGGCTGCCATCAAAGCGGAAATCATCAAAAAGGCGGGGATGAAACTCAAAACCAGAACCCAAACCATATTCCAATCGTATTGTCCATGAAATTCCGCCGGCAGGCTGTTAATGAAAAAACCCACAACAATTCCTCCCACCAAAAGCCAGACCAACAATGGTGTGATGCCGACACTCAGGTTCCCCAATGTCTTTCCAATCATCAACTGGTCGGAGGATACTGACGTTAGCAGGATTTCAATGGTACGGTTCTCCTTCTCATCAACCAATGCCTGAAGCAGGTAACCACCACTGGCATTTACTGCGATCATGAACAACACTGCAGCAACAAGTGGAAGAACAATTCCAATCCAGTTTTGTTGCGAGAGCTGCCGTTTTTGATCGCTGGAACGGATTTCCAGGAGAGGTCCATCCTGGATGCGTTCCATCACCGCTTCGGGCTGTCCAACCAGAAGATTGTGCGTGATCAAGCGGATCAATTCCGTCTCGGCACTGCTGGCGACTGGATCGGGTGCCACCAGTTGAACAATTCCTGTTTTGAGGTAATCAGTGGGAAAAATGTAGTAACCCTGTAATTTTCCTTCATCCAGTGCCTGCCGGGCGGAAGTTTCATCCGGGTAACGAATTACATCCACCACGGGTTCCACAAAACTCTTCTCGGGCGGGGGGGCGGCTTCCACGATCAGACCGGATTGATCCACATAACCGATGGGTGTGTGATTGGTTCCGATGACAACTGCCAGGATGCCGAACAGGGCACTGATCACGATTACTGCCGGCATGCCCAGGATGGCAAGCAGGAAGCGCTTGTTCAGCACATGGTGTAAATACTCATGTTTGAAGATCAACCAGATTTTACTCATTCGGCTGTCCCTGCTTCGGTAACCACCTGGATAAAGATTTCATCCAGGGTGGGAACGGCAATTTCAAATTGTTCAACGACCATGCCTTGGTTAACCAGGCTGCGCAGCACGTCCTGGGGAGATGAACCGGAGGTAAGATGCAGGCGATGACCCCCATTGTGGGGTGAGACATGCTCCACCCCCGGCAGGCTGGTCGGCAGACTGTTCAGTACCCGCACATTCACATCCGAGCCGGCATACCGGCGGCGGATCTCGTTCAACTCGCCATACAACATATTGTCCCCTTTATTAATCAAAACCAGCCGGTCGCACAGCTCCTCAACCTGGTGCATCTGGTGAGTGGACATGACAATCGATACGCCGTTTTGCCGCTGATCACGCAGGATATCCTTTACCATCTGCGTATTGACAGGATCAAGGGAGGCAAAAGGTTCATCAATGATGATCAGTTCCGGCTTGTGGACCAGCGTGGAAATCAACTGGGCTTTCTGCTGCATGCCCTTGCTTAATTCCTTGATCTTCTTTTTACGGTGCTCCGCCAGGTCAAAGCGGGTGAGGTAATCATCAATGCGTTTTTTGGCTTCCAACTGGGGCACACCCTTGAGGGTTGCCAGGTACACCAGTGTCCGTTCCAGCTGGATATCCTGGTACAATCCCCGATCTTCGGGGAGGTAACCGATGTTGTTCTTCTTGTCCTCGGTCATTGCACCGCCCAGGATGCTTACCTTGCCCGAATCAGGTTTGAAAAGATCCAAAATGATGCGGATGGTGGTGGTCTTGCCAGCACCGTTGGGTCCCAACAGACCAAAGATCTCGCCGGGTTCCACCTCAAAGGATACATCATGCACTGCGCGTTGTGTGCTGAAGGTTTTGGAAATATGTTCAACTTGGATGGTTTTCATTTAATATCCTTTTGCGTAAAAATCAGGTGTCCGAGAAATATTATAAACCAGAACGGGAAACTGGCATTTGGATTAAAAAGACCGGGGTGACACAGATCAGCCCGGTCTTTAATGGGGTCAGAAAATGTCATTCCTTTTCATATGGAACGCCATCAGCCGCCGGAACATGACCGCGACCAACCACGCCAGCCAGGACAACCATCGTCACCAGGTAGGGCAGCATTGCCATGAATTCAGGCGGAATGGCGCTGCCAAGGATGGTCAGTTTGGAGCCAAGTGTATCTGCAAATCCGAAGAGCAGACCGGCGCCAAACGAACCAATTGGCGTCCAGTTGCCAAAGATCATGGCTGCCAGACCGATGAAGCCGCGTCCTGCGGTCATCATCTCATCGAACCGACCCACGGAACCGAGTGTGAAATATGCGCCTGCAAATCCAGCCATGGCACCGCCCAGCAGAACCGCCATGTAACGGGTCTTGAAGACATTGATTCCCAGTGTATCGGCTGCCTTGGGGTGCTCACCCACCGAACGGAGCCGCAAACCCCAACGGGTGGTGAACAAGGCGACCTGCAGGACGATCAGGAATATGAACATGGCATAAACGAACAGATTGGTGTTAAAGAAGATGGGTCCGATGAGTGGGATGTCCGCCAGACCTGGGATGGGAACGCGCTGGAACATGGGCGCCTTGTTCAGGTGCTGGTAGACTTGCAGGAACTTGGCTGAAATGTAGGAGGTGAGACCCGTGGAGAAGATGTTGATCACAGTACCGGAAATGATCTGATTGATCTTGTATTTGATCGAGAGGACGGCATGCACCAGGGCAAGCAGCACTCCACCGGCAACAGCTGCCAGTAAACCCAGCCAGGCACTGTTGGTTACCGAGCCCACGAAGGCACCCAGCATGGCACCCAGCAGCATCATTCCTTCAATGGCAATATTGACAACTCCAGCCCGCTCACACAGAATTCCACAGAATCCGCCAAGAATAATCGGTACTGCCATCGATAAAGAAGATGCCAGCAGTCCCGCTAAATTCAGCATTTTATTGGCTGCAACATAGACGGTAAAGGCGAAGACAAAAATCAGAGACACCAATATCAAAATCAAATTCGAGCGGCGCCCAAATCCAAACACAAATTGATAAGCCCCGATCAAAAAAAGCAGAATGCCACAG
>CALMHE010000157.1 GCA_937863865.1 uncultured Anaerolineaceae bacterium
TGGATACCGCCGCCGGTTTCTCCGCCGACCCGGGTCCGATGTTGCTTCTGCTGAGCCTGCCGGGTATCTTCTTCCTCCATCGTGACCTTCAATCCCGTTTGCTGGTGGTCATTCTGCTGCCAGCTGCCTTTGCAATTGGTCTCTTCAGTTATTGGTGGGGGCATCTCCTCCAACCCCGTTTGTATTACGCTGTTCTGCCGGTGGCAGCCTTGCCAGCAGGCTGGGGATGGATTGTCATGCAAGCGCATACTATTCATAAAATCCGCCTCAGGAATCTGTTGGGCGCCATCCTCATCACGATTTTGCTGCTATGTCTTGTTCAAGATGGGCATTATTTGATCAAAACGAACCCCTCACAAAGCTTGTTGAATATCAGTCGAAGCAATACTTACCTGGAAGCCGCCACCGGACCTTATGCCGAAGCTGTTCAAACCGTTGAAGCCCTGGATGGAAACCCGAAGATAATAATGCTGTGGGAACCCCGCGGATTGTACTTTCCCCTCAACTCCCAACCAGATCTGTGGATTGACCGCTTTCAAACCGATATCGGGGAGGGAATGACACCGGAGACCATGATATCAAAATGGTGCCGGGAAGGTTTTACAAATGTGCTGGTTTACCGCCTGGGGGAACAACTCGTCCAACCGTTACCGGGTGGAAATCAATACGAATGGGATTCCTGGCAAACCCTCACCAATTTATTAATCGATCGCCAATCCATTAATTCCCTGTACAACCTCTATACCATTCCATGTCCTTAGCCAGGGTCAAGGAAAAACAAGCCAATCTGTCACATGGAGAACCAATGAAATTACCCTTCCAAAACCTTAATTGGAATGCCTGGGTCAGGCTGGCGCTGACAGCCTTGTTTACATTTTATGCTGCCATTTTCGGATATGAATTATTCCATTCCGGATTGTTCCAACCCATGGGATTTGATTTTCTGGCGTTTTGGAGTGCCGGAAAGCAGGCAGCGACCGCAGGGTTTGGTGCCATTTATCAAATGGATCAACTCGCTGCAATCCAGTACCAGGCTTTGAATCCCGGCGTGCCCTTCTCTGAATATCAACCCGTTCCAGTCCCCCTGTTCTCATTTTTCGTAATTCCTTTTGCCCTGCTTTCCCATATGAATCCTGTATCCGGATATTGGGTCTGGACGATCATTAATTCCTTTGCTCTGGTTGGTTATTTGATCTTTTTCATCAACTGGTTGAAACAAAATGGTAAATTCCCGATATTATTGGTCTTATTGGCATTGGGCTCTTACGCTACCAATCAAAATATCTTCTGGGGTCAGGTGGAAGTCTGGTTGATGATTATGACCGGCGAGTTCATTCGAGCCTGTCTGCAAAAAAAACCATTTCTGGCAGGCATCTGGCTGGGGGGATTATTATTAAAACCCCAGGTATTAATCCTGATCCTGCCCTGGCTCCTACTGGTGCGGGCATGGGATGTGATCAAGGGCTTCAGCGTTTCGGGATTCATCATCCTTCTGGTTTCATTCCTCCTGGGGGGTGTCAAAGGCTTCATCGGTTTACTCAATCTATGGTTGAAATATGTTCCCGGGATGCATTCCAATGCTCCGGAAAACATGATCAACTGGCGGATGCTGGCACTTCACCTGAATGGAATTACCTCATCCAGTTTTGGATGGGTTGTGGCCGGGTTGGGGATGCTCGTCACCCTCTACCTTTGCTGGAAATTACTGCCGCCAAAACAGGAAGGAGACTCCTCCCGGAAGATGTTGTTCCGCATCACAGGAGTCCTTGCCGCCAGCCTGATTATCACCTGGCATTCCCACATGCACCTGTCCATGGTTTTATTCCCCTTCCTGATCCTTGCCTGGAACAGGCAGTATTTATCTCAAAAGTTGATCACAATCTGGATGATCCTGCCTGCCCTGCTTCAAATCCTGGTTTTGATTGTCGCCTTCATGATGATGTTCAATATCCTCCCCATCATTCCCGGTTTTGGTGGATTCATTCTCGGTATGTCCGGGCTGGTGATGAACCTGATAATTCTCCTGCAGCTTGTCAAAGCACGGAATCTTCCATTGGGGGAGACAGCCTGAGGATTATCAACAACCAGAATTTTATGGATAACCCGGTGTTGTACTCGGTCCTGCTGTGGGTGTTGTTCCCGGGTAACCGATGGTAGTTGCTGTGGGAGTGGGTGAGGGTCCAGGTGTATTGGTGGGTGACGGTGTGCGGGTGGCAGTGGGCAGCGGTGTTGGCGTACGTACACCCACAATGGTCAATGCCGGCACAGGTGTACCCTGGTAAACCCAGGATGTAGGTGTTGGTGTAATTCCCCCCAACACCTGGCTGATATCATTCACATAATCCACCGCCTTCTGACATGCCGGGTCAAGGCGGGGTGCCACATGAGCCCAGCCCAGGGGTTCAGCCGCCTTCCAGGCTTCCTTGATGGCTTCACTCAGGCAGCCAGGTCCAGCGTTATAGTTAGCCAGTGTAAACTGCCATAAATCCACATAGGAACTGACCTGGCGGGGGGAATAACGGGTGATATTGGTAATCAGCCTGCCAACTTGTTGACAGTTAGCCAGCAGACCTTCCGCAAAGACCCGCACGCTGAAATTCGCCTGGGAAATATCAATCCCAACCGGGCAATCCGGGCATGAGGCGTTAACCTTGCGCACCAGAGCGCCGCTCAACATTTCCTGCTCCTCCACCTCCAGGTTGCCAAAGCCCAGCTCACAGCGTGTGATATGCAGGACAAGCGGGCAGAATTGGGCATAAAAATCAGGATTCCAAAGCAGCACGGCATCCGCCCCATTGGCAGTGAGTTGTCCCAGACCGGCTTCCTTGTAGGTTTTATAAATCCCCGGCCAGAATTGCGATTCCCGGCTGAAGACATTCTTCAACAATTGGGCGGGAACCCCCAAGTCCTGCGCAACCTGAAAAATTTCCCGGTCAAACTGGTTTTGCCAGGCGACCACCGCGTCGTAGGCTACATCCACGCCGCATTCATTGGCAATGGTGGCTGCTGACAATCCATTATCCGGGCAGGTGCTGGCATCCACCTGACCATTTTGAATCAACATGCCGGCAAGGAAGTAGAGTGAGTAACTGGAATACAATTCCTCCGGTCCGGCAGGGCTGCTCAACCAGGCGGGTGGACCTCCAATATCGGGGAAAACCTGCCAGATGTCCGAACAGGTTGCCAATGCCCCTCCCCGCCACTGGCTGGAAAGTACATCGGCATACCAGAGTTGTGGTCCTCCCCCCCCACCCTCGGGATCCATGAAATCACCCCAGGGTTGGACGCGCACCAGCGCGGTGTACCGCTCGCTGGAATCGCCAAAACTGGATTCCGCCCAGAATTCCATCTCCGTCCCCTGGGAACTGGTAGCCTGCAAAGGGATCAGGCAGGTGGAACCTGCACAGGAAAATGGCTCCTCATTGAAAATTCCAGAGATGCTGATGATGGTTTCGTTGGGCAGCGGTTCTTCAGCGGTCAACCGCAGGGTGGGCATTTTCTCACATCGGTTTTGGCCCGGCTCCTCGTTGCAGCCATCCAGTGAAACCCACACTGCCGGCAGCGGCAATTCCACCTCCACCTCACGGGATGCCTGCCACGATCCGGCTGCATGAAAATACATTCCCGGGCATTTGCTGTAATCGTTGCCCACGGCATTTAAATCACAGGGCGTGGTCTTAAGCCAGATTTTATGAATGGCGGTTCCGCAAAATGTGAGCACCTCGCCGCTGATGGGCAGACCTTCATGTTCCACCACCATCCGGCAAACAATATCATTATCAGACCAGCGGGCCAGCCACCACTCGTAAGCGGTGTAATGAACCGTCAGAGTGGTTTTTCGCACGGGTGTTTCAGGTGTGGGCTCAGTTTGGGCGCGCACCGCCGGACTGCCCTGTCCAACAGACCCCATCAATACCAGGATCAGGGTGAGCAGCGCCGCAAAGGAAAGCAATCGCCGCATGGTTTTCATTAATGGCTTGTATCCAAACCGGGTACCAGTGGATGAATGATACTTAAGTGTAACATAAAATCAGGACATGTTCCTGATCTTTTTTAGGTTAAAACCTGGGGAAGAAGCCCCCGGTTCGGCTTCGATATTCCACGTAACTTGCCCCAAACTCCTCCACCATCAGGGCTTCCTCACTCGGAACGCGCAGCATCCAGCTTAATATTTGCAGCGGAATGGACAACAAAAAAATAAACCAGCTGCCAGTAATCAGGCAGACTGCCAGACTGGAAATCAGGATAGCGGCATACATGGGATGACGTAAAAATTTGTAGGGTCCGGCGGTAATAAGTTGACGCGGGGCACGGATTTCCAAAGTTGCGCTGAAGCTGCCTCCCAGCGTTTCGTGTGCCCATGCCATTAAACCCAAGCCAATTGTCATCAGACCAACCCCCATCCAGCCCAGCCATTCCGGCAGGGCTAACAGCGACCACCCCAACCAGTCCGGCTTGATCAGCCAGAGAATCACCGCAGATCCCCAGGCTGCAATGATTATTATGGAGGGTATTTTTATCCAGCGTTTTTCAGGTGGAATGGGCAATAAATCATGCGTAATCCTGGAGCGAATCGAATAATACAATCTCAGCAGGATAAAAACCACAATTCCCAATGCCAGGCAGACTTGAAAAGTGATCCCATCCGAAGTGTTCATCTTATTCGTCCTCCACCAAAAGCTGGGGTGAAACCGGTGGCAATGTCAGGCGGGGTTGATCAATAAAAAGCACCTCCACCAGCAGCCGTAAATTGGCATTTGGAAGCCGGTTGAGGGCAGTTTCAATCAGGTCAACCTGACGTATGGCATCTGCTGAGGTATGCAAATCCGCCAGCTGCCGGATGCTGACTTCCAGGTCTGGGTTGGTCAGCGGTGCATTGGAGCCGCTGGCAAGCAGAAACACATCCCGCCAGACTGTCTGCCAGGTGCCCAACAGACTGCGAAGCTTTGCCCGGCACAGGTCACGTTTTTCCCTGGTCATCGTATCCGAAACCAGTTTTTGAGCAAAGGTGAAACGCTCCCGGATGGGGCGTTGCAACAGATCAAAAAATTGATCCAGTTCATCAGCCCGGGTTTGCAAATATTCCGGGCTGGATGCCAGTAATTTTGCCAGTCCCACCCGCCCGCCTGATATATGGGCGATGATCCGGGCTGGGTTGGAAGGCAATTGACTATCCCGCATCAAATTCTCCGCCAATGTTTCAACCGGCATGGGACGCAGGCGCAGCACCTCACAGCGGGAGGCTATGGTGGGCAGCACATCCTCAGCCGTGGTGGCTGTCAATAAAAGGATCACTCGTGGCGGTGCTTCCTCCAAAGTCTTCAGGAGTGCATTCTGGGCACTCTCTGTGGCTTCATGCATCCGCAGTAACAACGCCACCCGATATTTAGCCTCGTATGGCATCAGTGAGAGATTGTACTGCAAGGATCTTACGGTATCCACATCCAGCGAGGCACCCTCCCGTTCAGACTGGATGATTGAAAGATCGGCATGCTGCATCTGGCTGGTCTGACGGCAGATGCGGCAGGTGCCGCAAAACTCCCCCATTGCGGGTGGTTCAAGGCAGTTGAGCGCCTGAGTAAAACGCAATGACAGAGTCCGTTTCCCGACTGCCGGTGGACCCGCAAAGAGATACGCATGACGCACCTCCCCGCGCCGGATATGCTGCTGCAGCATATCCACCGCCCATTCGTGTCCAACCATGTCCCAGCTCATGGTAGGATTGTAGCGCGTTTGGGCATTCAAGGCAACCAAAAGGGCTCCCCGATTGTGGAGAGCCTTTTCTTATTTAATTTCAATCGATTAGTATTGCTGCTACCATTGATTCGGGTCAATAAGTGAAGGATCGATACCCAGCGAGGCAAGTGAAAAACCGATGATGGTGAAAATAACCACCAGGATGAGGCTAAGGGCACCCAGAACAATGCCGATAATTGCCAGAACACGTTGGGAACTTTTAATTCCCAGGATACCAAAGATGACAGCTAAAACGCCCATCAAGCCGCCACAAACGGGGACGATCCAGCCGCACAAGTTGATGATGCCAAGCACCAGGGATGTGATGGCTGCCCAGGCACGGTTGGGTTGTGTGGAAACGGGGGTGGGGAAATATTCCATGTTCAATTCTCCTATAAAATAGCTGCTGACATTAATTATGAGGATTATAGCATGATTAATTCAGATCAATTTATAATTCAGGAGGATGATGAATTAATGCCCCTCCAGGTTGGAGCAGGTTTGTTCAAGGTCAGTCAACACGAAAACCAACCTCCTGCCTCCAGGTGGAGAAGAAACTGTTTGCGCTGACCTCCCTGGGCGAAATCACCGGGGTCGGGACCCGCAGGGTAATTTATGCGGTTGGTAAAACCGTAAATGGAAGGGTTGCGACGGATTAACATCCCCATACCAATCCAAGACCGGGAAGCCGAGATGACTTCCCGGTTTTTGATTTACCCCAGGGGTCAAACAATCGGGATATGGATCTCCGTGGTGCGCCTGTCAGGTGGGACTCTGGCGGGGTCATCCAGGTAGACTTCGTAAGGCAGCACATCCCGCAATTCATAACCGGAACCTGGCAGCCAGTCCCGATAGACGGCATTCCAGGTCTGCCAAAGGGTGGAATATATGCCATGGTGGATAAAGACCGCAAACCGTCCACCGGGAATGATCATCGATTGGATCTCCCCCACCGGTTGGATCTCCTCGCCGGGCTTAAGGAAGAAGGCACCATCATAACGGGCTTGATCCCATTCGACTTCGTCACCATCCGGGCAGATGCCCAGGCAATTGCCAATCTTGTGCCATGCCCGGTGCTGGTTCAGGAAGTCACGTAAAATATCAAACGAACGTTTCGCCGCCTTGTCGAAGCAATGGTCAACCATGCCAACACTGCGGACAAATATGACCTTTCGGTCCGGGTAAGAACGAATCTCAGGTTCCATTGGATATCTCCATAAGGTGCCGCGTGGAGAAGCAGCCAGCGCCGCGGCTCCCGCCAGCTTCCCCTGCCTGCGCAGCGCTGAGGGGCTGAGGTGAAACGCCTGCCGGAATGCACGCGTAAAAGCGGCAGGTGTCTCATAACCGGACTCCAGTGCAATCTCCGTTACCGTGCGGCGGGTGACAAGAATCTGCTGATAGGCTCGCTGCAGCCTTTGCCGGCGGATATACTCGCCCAGTGTCTCGCCGACAAAAGCTGAAAACAGCCTGTGGAAATGGAAAGGCGAGAACCCCGCCACATCCGCCAATACCCGCAGTGATAATGGTCCATTCAAATGACTGCGGATGTACGCCATCAGCCTGTGAATCCGCTTGCGGTAATCCTGCTGGGCAAGCAGATGTTGAAAAGGTGCGGGCGGGGTTTCCATGCTCCTTTTATAGCACGGACTTCCTGCCCTGACTATCCCAATATTGCTTCGTTTCTATCCCAGGCGAGCCCGTACGTCTATGGCGAAAGCACCCCTGCCCTCACCCAGCGCCCGCAGCGGGTTGATTTCGATCTCGGCAATCTCCGGATTATCCAATGCCAGCCTGCCAAGCCGCACCAACGCATCCAGGACCGCCTCCCGATCCGCAGGAGGAAGGGACCGCCAGCCGCGCAGCTTGCGCCCTGCCCAGGTGGAATCCACCAGTTCCTCCACCTCCCGGCGGGAAAGCGGCGCCAGTGCAAAGCCTACATC
>CALMHE010000158.1 GCA_937863865.1 uncultured Anaerolineaceae bacterium
CTTCAAGGGACTCAGTAATTCCTCCATAAACATCTTATGAGGCGCCAGTTGACCAAGCCGCATGTCATTGGGCGCTTCCAGGTTGACTGATACCCTGTCAGCCAGCAACATCGCCTGCTGAATCTGGTCTTTTTCAGCTCCCGGCATGATTTTCAAATGAAGGTATCCCCGATAACCCCGCCGATGGCGCATGATATCCGCGGTATCATTCAGGCGATCCTGGGTTTTAATTCCACCTCCAGCCACACCCGAGGAAAGAAATATTCCATCCACTGTCCCCACTCGATGCATGGAGAGGAAGACATCCGCCATCTCATCCGGCTTCAAGGTTGCCCGTTGAAAATCGCGTCCCGCCCTGAAAGGGCAATAATAACAATCCCTTTCACAGGCGGTAGTCAATGCTGTTTTTAATAAAGCCTTGCAGGGACCTCCCGCGGGATGATGAATCATTCCATGGTCAAATTCTGTTCCATTAACTGGAATCCCTTGCGTGGCATCAATGACTGGCGCGCCCTGTTGATCCATATCTGGTTCCAGCCACATCTGGGATGTAAGGAGGGACAGGGTATGTATCAATTCCGCCATATATTGATTATAGAACAAATATTCTCTTCGCGCAAGAGGATATCTTTATCAAATCAAATAATGGCAAATAAATTTTTCAGATCCGCCAAAATATGATTTCTATATTTCG
Source organism: uncultured Anaerolineaceae bacterium (assembly GCA_937863865.1). Lineage (GTDB taxonomy): Bacteria > Chloroflexota > Anaerolineae > Anaerolineales > Anaerolineaceae > CALMHE01. Next base: position 695 of record CALMHE010000158.1, read on the forward strand.
CTGGAGGAATCCACCTTTTCCACCAGAATGGTGCAATGTGTCACCAGCGCGGCAATGGCTCCCAATGCCGCCCACATTGGCAGCAGCACGGCTCCCACCACCCCGATCGTCAATGGCATTTCAATCAAGACGGTTCCTTTATCATCCTTGATAATGATCCGGCGGACATTTCCTTCGCGGAGTATCTCCTTGATTTTTGCCACAAGTTGATCACCATCAATCCGGAATTCCTCTACCCGAACCTTGTCCATGGCACCCTCCAAAAATCCTGATGAACTTAATCCGATATCTGTCCTTCAAGCAGTTTCACTGCCTGCTGCATTCGTTTAATAACCAAATCCTTGCCGATGATTTCCATGCTTTCAAACAACGGTGGACTCACCCGCTGCCCGGTGATGGCAATCCGCATAATTCCAAAAACCTGCCCGGCATTAAGTCCTAATTTATCAACCAGTTCCCGCATGGGGGGTTCAGCGGTTTCCTGGGAGACATCCGGCAAACCAGACAGGATTTCCAGAACCTGTTCTGCAACTGATAAAGCCTCATTGGCGGTCAGTCCTTTTGGTACCAAATCCTTTGGGTCTGGTTCAACCGTCTCTTTGAAGAAAAATCCAGCCCATTCCGGTCCCTCATCCAGTGTAACCAGCCGGGGTTGAATTAACGGGGCGATCTTTTTCAATGTATCATCATCCGTCAAATAACCGGCTTTTATAAAATAAGGTTTCATCAAGGCAGCCAATTGTTCCGCTGAAAGGGAACGGATATGCAAGCCATTGAAGTGATCCAGCTTGGTAAAATTGATCGCTGCCGGAGATGGATTGAGTTTTTCCAGGCTGAATTTTTCAACCAGGTCATCCATCGTAAAAAACTCCGTATGGTCATCATAACTCCACCCCATCAGTGATACCCAATTCACCACGGCTTCAGGCATATACCCCAGATCCTGAAGATCCTTGATAAAAATGGAATAGCCATCCTTAACCAGGTTTGCAGCCTCGCGCTTGCTCATCTTGCCCTTGCCGCTCGGCTTGAGAAAAACTGAAAGATGGACCCATTCCGGTTCCTCCCAGCCGAACGCCCGGACAATGAGGGCGTGCAAAGGGAAAGTTGGCAGCCATTCTGATCCGCGAATGACATGAGTGATGTTCATCAGGTGATCATCCACCATGGCTGCCAGGTGATACAAAGCCAATCCATCGGATTTAACCAGGATATAGTCGTCCAAAACGCGGTTTTCCACTGTAATATCACCGCGCAACACATCCCTGACAGTGGTCGTTCCCTGGCGGGGAGTTTTGAATCGAATGACATGTGGTTCACCGGCTGCCACGCGTTTTTCCGCCTCCAAAAGGTCCATATCACGGCATAATCCATCATAATGATAGGAGTCTTTGCGGGCTTGCTGTTCTTTGCGTACTTTCTCCAACCTGTCTGGTTTGCAGAAACAATAATAAGCATTTCCGGAGTTAATTAATTGTCGGGCATAATTTTGATAAATTTCTTTCCGCTCAGATTGGCGATAAGGTCCAAACGAGCCGCCGACATCCGGTCCCTCATCCCACTCAACTCCAAGCCAGCGCAAACCCGCCATTAACTCTTCCTCCGCACCTGGGACAAACCGTTTACGGTCAGTATCTTCTATTCGCAGGATAAATTGTCCGCCAGTTTGTCTTGCCAGTAAATAATCATAAAGTGCCGTGCGGGCACTTCCCAGGTGGGTATGACCCGTTGGGGAAGGGGCAAATCGAACACGCACCGGTTTTTTATTCGTTTGAATCATCACAACTCCTATAATTCCATGGGTTTGCTATATGCCGCAACGCTTTCCACCAATCCAATTCCCAAAACCAGGGAGATTAATGAACTGCCACCATAACTGATGAACGGCAAAGTTAAACCAGTGACCGGAATGACATTTAAATTGACGCCGATATTTACTGCAGTTTGGAAGAACATGATAATTCCAACCCCAAAAGCCAGTAAGGATCCAAAAATGTCATGAGCCTTCTGAGCCACCCGAAAACAACGGATGATGACAAATATCAATAAAGCAATAATCAGTATTGTACCAATGAATCCAAACTCTTCCGCGACCGCCGAAAAAATGAAGTCGGTATGCCGGACGCGTAGAAAATGCAATTGGACCTGGGTTCCATGCCCATAACCCATTCCAAACCACCCGCCAGATCCGATGGTGACCAATGCCTGCTCCACATTATATGTATTTCCGTGGCGGGCATTCTCATCTTTAATCACAAAGTCAATAATACGTTGCTGTTGATAAGGTTCCAGAAATGGAAATGCTGCCACAACTGCCCCCAGTCCCCCAATGGCAAATAATGCCTGCAGCTTTGCCGGCAAACCGCTGATCCACAACATGGAGAACCAGATGACCAGCATCACGATGGACATGCTGAGGTTGGGTTGTAAAACAATCCAGATAATGACGCCGGCTGCCAGGGCAAAGCTTTTGCCAACCCATAATAAATTTTTTTCCACATCATTTGATTTGGCAAAATAATTAGCCAGAACCATCACCAGGGCAATTTTTGCTATCTCCGAAGGTTGGATGAAAATCACTCCTGTGTCAAACCAGCGGGCTGAACCAAATAATGCCTCACCCAGGATGAAAATTCCTATCAAAGCCAGGACTGTAATGATATAAATTGTCCTGGATAATGATTCCCAATAGTGATAATCGATTGAGGCAATGACCAGCATCAGAATCAGACCAATAGCCACATAAATTGCCTGGCGCGAAACCAGCCCAGCCAGTAATTCATTTCCGGCTATGGCTGACCGAATCATGGCGATCCCAAATATGGAAAGCAACACCACGACCCCAAACAGCCAGTAGTCAAAGTGGCGCCAGATTTGCCTGCGGTTCATGTTTATGCCTGAGTTAATTGCGGCGGCGGGATTGTTTTACTGGAATATCAGCCAGCAACCGTTGTTCCCTGCCCTCCTGTGTCATGGAAATATTTACAGCATCCGGATCTATATCAATATACCTTGAAATGACTTTTAACAATTCATTTTTCAATGATTCCATTTCAGATGGCGTTAAATCCGTTCGGTCATGAATCAGGACCAGCTTTAACCGTTCCTTTGCGGAATTCGCACTGGTTGTCTGCCTTCCCGTAAGCCGATTAAGCCAGTCTGCCATGTCAGTTCCCTCCCGGGCGGACGATATGAGAAAGCCAATCGAACATACCCTTCCTGCCATCCAAATCCATAAATGGCACCTGTTCGCCAGTCAGTCTTCGGGCTATGTTGTGGAAGGCTGTACCAGCCTTGGATTTCGGATCAAGTGCAATTGGCTGCCCGCGATTGGCACTGATCACAACGCATTCATCCTCTGGTATGATGCCAGCCAGTTCCACGGCAAGCAACTCCGTAACATCCCCGGCTGCCATCATATCACCCCGTTTGACCATCGCCGGGTTCAGCCGGTTGATAACCAGCTTGACGGGACCTTTTTCCTCTGCCTCCACCAAACCAATGATGCGATCTGCATCCCGAACCGCGGAAACCTCCGGGTTGGTGACCACCACAACCACATCTGCCGGTGCCAGAGCGTTGCGGAAACCCCTCTCAATGCCTGCCGGACAATCAAGGATAATCCAATCCACTTCATGGCGTAATTCGTCACACAAGCGGATCATATCACTGGGTGTGACGGCACTTTTATCCAGTGTTTGGGCTGCCGGGATTAAATACAACTCGGATAATCGTTTATCGCGTATCATCGCCTGGCGGAGCCGGCAACGTCCTTCTATTACATCCACAAGGTCGTAAACGATCCGATTCTCAAGTCCCAGAATCACATCCAGGTTTCGTAAACCAATATCCGCATCGATGCAAACAACTTTGAAACCATTCATCGCCAAAGCGATCGCCACATTGGCGGAGAATGTTGTTTTCCCCACCCCGCCCTTGCCAGAGGATACAGTTACTACGGTTGCTGTCATTGCCTCCTTATTTCTCCTTTGTTTTCCAGGGTTCAATTATCAATTGACCATCTTTGATACTGACCATCTCCGGATGAATTATGCCTCTCCGGGAAGGCAAGTTAATTACCTGTCCACCGATCCAAATCTTCATTGGTGCCAATTCCAAAGCGCAAATGGAAGCCTGTTCACCGGTTTCCAAACCAGCTTCCACCGAACCCCGCAATTTTCCCCAAACCACAACATTTCCTCCTGCCAGAATTTCCGCCCCCGGATTGACATCCCCCACCACAACAACATGATTTTTTGATGCCACCTGAATACCCGATCGCAATGTCCGATGAACAAAAACAGCCTCTTCACCAGCCAGAGAGGATTCAACTGGTTTGACGGTTTGTTCCATCGGACGGGATGAATGGATGCGGGTTGCCAGACCCAACATCCGGGCTGTTTGTTCTGTCACCAGAGAGGTGCTTAATACCCCCCACAAGATGACATCACGATCAGCCAATTTGTCACGCAGCAATCCCAGATCTGCTGAGTAAATGATCCGATGATGGACATCCAGTGTCAGTTTTGCACCTTTGAAGAATTGATTCCGGGTGTCAATAGTTGCCAACAGGGATTCCATGACCTCACTCCAGGTACCCTCACCCAACGAGACCATTAATCCATCACTTACCCCCTTGATTTGCAGGGTTGCATCGGAAGAATCCGACATATGTTCTCCTCAAATGTCCAAATGGACGTCTATTATAACAGGTGTTCGAACATTGATTCCTATTGTCCCGGCAGCTGGGAATCGATGGCTTTCAATCGAAAATATGCGTCCATCACCTGGCGGACAATCGGTGCCGCCACCCGCGAACCTTCATCACCATTGTAGACAAACGCTACAACTGCAATCTCCGGGTCATCATAAGGAGCATATCCCACATACCAGGCATGAGCTGGCCACAACCCGGGCTTGCAGATATCCTTTTCCTGTGCCAGGTCATCACAATATTCTGCAGTTCCTGTCTTGCCTGCGGACGGTATTTCAAATCCCTCAAACGGATTGGAAGCTGTTCCCTCGGTGACCACCAGCCGCATACCCTCCTTGGCTTTTTCAATCACCCAGGGTTCCACCGTCTTGACAACATCTGTTTGAAGAAAATTCTCGTCATATTCATGAATCATTGGATCCTTCGTGATATCCCAAAGCTGTTTTGCTTCAAATGGTTGGATCACATTTCCTTCAGAATTCAATATTTCTTCGACAAGTGTGGTTTTCATATGCTTGCCGTCATTTGCCAGGATGGCTATTGAGTTTAATACCTGCAAAGGCGTGGTCAAGACATAACCCTGTCCAATTGTGGCAATATAGGTGTCACCTGTTGCCCAGTTTTCACCCAGGTTTATCCGTTTCCAGGTTGGGTCAGGCAATAATCCATCCGTTTCACCGGGCAGTTCGATGC
>CALMHE010000159.1 GCA_937863865.1 uncultured Anaerolineaceae bacterium
AGCCGACCGAGACCGCACCGATGATAATGATCGACGTCGTGGTGTCGGTGCCGGTGATCACCTGGAGGGCCTTGGCCGCAATGTAGACGCGGGCGCCCTGGGCAAGGATGCCGCCGACCATGAACAGGCCGGTGGTGATGTTGCGAACGCGGGGCCCGAGCCGATCGCCCATGTAATCATACGGCGAGTAGATCTCCCGCTGGTAGTAGACGGGGATGAAGAAGTAGCCGATGACGAAGCGGGCGAGGATGGTGCCGAAGGCCAGTTGGATGTAGGTCATGTCGCCGCCCTGCGCGAAGACAATGGCCGGCGCGATGAGAAAGGTTGCGGCCGACAACTCCGTCGCGATGATCGAGCCGCAGACCGCCGGCCAGGGCAGCTTGCGGCCGCCGAGGAAGAAATCCTTCATCGACGCCTGCTTGCCCGCCAGCAGCCCGCCCAGAATGGGCGTAAAGGTATCGGGGAACCACGTGAGCATGCGGCGGGCGGAAAAGACCCGTCCCTGCACATCCGGCGCCACTTTGGATTGCAGGATTGCCTGGCTCGTGGCGGCGCCGATATTGGAACCAAACCCCGCCACCAAAATGGCGGGAATCCACACCCCCAGGTTGATTCCGAGACCAAAAATGATATTCCCAAACAGACAGTAACCAATCCAACCCAACAACGCCCCATGAATGCGCCGCTTGGGTCCTCCCCAGGCACTCATGAAGATGGAACCAACCGTCCAGGAGACAGCCCCGGCAGTTTCCACGGCACCCAGGATCAGGCTGTTATTGCCCGACCGCAACAGAACCATGGGAATATGCACCGCACTGGGAAAACCCAAAAACAGGTTGGCTATGAACAACATGACCACATAACCACGCAGGCTGGGTCGTTTAAAGATGTATTTGAAACCGAAGGCAGCTTCCTTCAGGATATTTCCCCGACCCTCCTGCCCATCCACGGTTTTACGGGGCGGTGGAATGTTTACCAGCATCAGAGCGCCGATGGCAAGCAGGAAGGTCACAATATCAATGATCAAAATGCCGTTCAAACCAATATGCGGTAACAACGCCCCCGCCAGCAGTGGAGCCACAACACCCGGACCAGCCTGGACAAATGAGACCATCCCGTTTGCCCTGCCGTACTGTTCCTTGGGAACCATGGTGGTGATGGCGGCTGAATACGCCGGCCATTGAAAGGCGTTCCCCAAACCAATGATGATATTTACAACGTAAAAGTGCCAGATTTCCAATCTTCCCGTTGAAAAGAGAATTAAAATTGCCACAGTGCCCAATCCGGCTGCCAGGTCACTGACTGCCATCATCAGCTTGCGGTTGTAGCGGTCAACCATCACCCCCGCCAGTGGAATGATGAGCAGGTAGGGCAGGGTGAATGCCGTCTGCATGATGCCCAGCGATGTGGCGCTGCTGGTCTGTTGGAACACCCAGACAGAGAGGGCAAAGCCCGTCATGCTGGAAGCCAGGATCGAGATCGCCTGACCCAACAGAACGATGGTCAGACCGAACATGCCGGTGGGACGGTGGTGTGAGGAATGGGATGTGTTCATTGTGAAGAAACAATATTATAAGGGATAATTCACCATCCTTGTTTGCGAACCGACCACCAACCGGTCATTCAATATTGGGATCTGGTTGAAGCCCGTCGTGCGCGATTCATCTGCAAGGGTGGTAAAAACTGAATCACTGGAATACCAGTCAATCCGTGTTCTTTTTTTATCGTCCAGCACCACTTCCCACAGCCATGACTGAACTTTCCATCCATCAGGGATGATGTCCCCCAATGGCAATATGATGGAATTGTGATTCCCCCAGGCGGTCACAAATCATGACTGGTATTCCTCACCCGCCTGAGATCATGTGTAATGGTATGCCAGCCCGATGATGCCGGGTCCGGCATGGGCAACCATGGTCGGGGTGATGTCGGTGATGTAAATCTCATCCGGATGAAACCGATCAACCGCCATTGTTTGCAGTTTTTTCGCCTGGATGAGAGTGTCGGCATGCATGACAGCTAGCGATAGATGTTGATATCCGGTAATTTTCCGCCCCACATAGCCTATGATCTCTTCCAGCACCCGGTCAAAACCCTGCTTGCGGCTGACGGGGATGACCTCACCATTGTCGTCAATGGAGACCACAGGCAATATGCGAATGGCATTTCCCAATAAATAGGTCGCTTTTCCAATGCGACCTCCCCTGGCAAGGTATTCAAGGGTTTCCAGACCGGCTGCAAATCCCGTCCGCTGGCGTTCCCCGGCAAGCTGCTTCATAATTGCTTCCGGTCTGATTCCTTTTACCGCCAGCCTTGCGGCTTCAATTGCCAAAAATCCCTGCGCCACGGTGGCAAGGAGGGAGTCAAACAGAAAGATGGGCTGTGATCCCAGTTCACTGGAAATCATTTCAGCAGCCTCCCTCGCTGTGGAGAAAGCGCTGCTCAGCCGGCTGGAAAGTCCAATATAGAGAATACTCTCCGCACCCTGGTTCAGGCATTCCATAAAGGTTTCATGGAACATGCCAACTGACGGGGCGGATGTGGTCAGGTGCAGGTCTTTTTCATAGCGCATGCGCTGATACAAATGATTGAGGTTAACATCCCGCAAATCAGTATATACAATGCCTTCGAATGTCAGGGAAAATGGCACCGTAACGATCCCCAACCGGCGCGTTAATTCCAGCGGAACCTGGGCGACACTGTCTGTGACGATGGCTGCTCTTGCACCTTGCGGGTTTCGTTCTGCAGAATGAAACGAAGGCTGTAAGTCATCAGTCATGGCAATCTGTTTAATTTATTATAACGATTATTAACCATTAATTCCACCGGTTAACAATTTACGAGGGAGATTGATTCATATCGATAAAAGGGCATATAATAAACAGGCTGTCCTTTTACGCAGATGGGTGCCATCAAACACCATCCTGCCGGGTCAAAAGGACAAATTGCTTTACAAGGAAAATCCTGATCAAATCAAATTTTCACCCGCGTCAGAAATTACTACTCCCGTCGCTGTTCCTGTTACTCTTCGGGGTGTTGTTGATTCTTTTTGACCGGGATGCCATTTTCGCGATTCTCAGCAAGGCGGATTGGCAGTTTATTCCCGCCGCACTGGTCTTTGTCGCCGGCTCCTATCTGGCGATAAGCTGTGTCTATGTACTTCTGACCCGTCTGATGGGGATCCGGATGGATGGGATTAAAGTGGCAGTCATCTGCTTTGTGACAACCGTGATGAACCGGGTGGTTCGGAGTGGGGGTTTATCCGGATTTTCACTGCGATATATGATGATGAAGCCTTTTGGAGTCAAGTTGAACGATGTACTCAACTCATCCTTCATCCATTTTCTGCTTGGAAGTTTACTCATGTTGGGATTGCTGCCCATCGTACTGATCTACATCATGATCTTCATACCCGTGCCAGCCGATACCCTGCCGTTGTTGATTGTTTTGGCGGTCATGGGTGTTATGCTTGAGATTGGGATTGGTTTGATCTTATTTTCAGAACCTCTGCGGGAAAAAATCATCCACATGATTGTATGGCTGGTCCGTAAACTCGCCCGCAAGGATATATCGGCACAGGCTGGGGAGTATTCCCGCCATGCGGCAGCTGCAGTGACCGTTCTAAAGAAGTCCCCCCCCACCTTCACGATCGTCATGCTGTTGACAATGGGGGAATTGATGTTCAACGTGATTGTGCTGGGCTATTGCATGAAAGCATTTCACCTTGATCTGCCGTTTGGAAATATTTTCACCCTTTATATCATCGGTACTCTGGTGGGTTTTATCTCCATACTGCCTGCCGGGATGGGGATTCAGGAAGGTACGATAACTGTTCTGTGCATGTCGCAGGGGATCTCCTTTGAACAATCCATGCTGGCGTCCATTTTATTCCGCGTGTTGCAAACAATCATCCCCTTCCTGGTCAGCATTGTTTTTTATCCTCAATTTCTCAAGTCGGGTGTGGTGGAAGCTGAATCAACGAATGCTATAATACCAACATAAACCGTTTCCTGGATCCAGGAGCCTGCCCCAATGCCCATCCATAACACCCTGCTGTTGATTCTCGGCGCCTACCTGCTGGGTTCCATCCCCACCGCCTTTCTGGCAGCCCAACTCGCCAGGGGTATTGACATCCGCCATTATGGAAGTGGAACGGTAAGTGGATCGATGATCTATGAACATGTCAGCCGCTGGCTGGTTGTTCCGGTGGGAATTTTTGATGTCGCCAAGGCTGCCCTGCCAGCCTGGGTGGGAATCCACTGGGGTTTCGGTGAGGCAGGCGCAGTTGCAGCCGGTCTGGCTGCCATGATCGGACACAACTGGTCGGTGTACTTAAAATTTTCAGGGGGTCGGGGTCTCAGCACCCTGTTGGGAACCCTTCTGATTCTTTTTCCCTGGGGTGATGTCTGGCTGCTCGCCTTTCTGGCATTCGGTTATGCACTGAAGGATTCCGCACCCTGGGCATTGACCGGCATAGCCGGCATGCCTTTATTGATCTGGCTGCTGGATGGATCCAGCAGCCTGTACTGGCTGATCGGGATTACATTGGTCATCGTCCTGGTTAAACGACTTGAAGCAAACCGCCGTCCCCTACCGCCTCCGGGAAGGGAGCGAAGGCGCATCATTTGGATGCGTTTAATTTTCGACCGGGACATGATGGATCACAGCGCCTGGATCCATCGCAAGTTTTAATTGGGAGAGCTTAATTTCGCAAGCTCTTGTCAAAAAACCGAACGATTTGCGGAGACAGATTATCCAAGCCGGGCGAACGAACCTCGGCGTGACCGGCGCCTGCAATCCAGATGATCTGCTTGGGCTGTCTGGCAGCCTTGAAAAGCCGGGAAGCTTGCTGCTCCGGGATGCGCTTATCCTTCAGCCCATTGATGAACAGAATGGGACGCGGGGCTATTTGGTTGACCACATCGATCGGTCGAACCTGAGATTCGGAGAAGTCTTTGCGGATCTGATAGACACGTTGGGTTTCCAGATATATATCCGCCGGGAAAATTGCCGGGCGGTTATCCGACCAGATATCCTGGAGGGAGGTGAAAGGGGCTGCTGCTACGATGGCATCAATTTGCGGATTGCGGGCAGCGCTGAGGATAATTGCCACTGCCCCCGCTGAATGACCGATGGCACCGATGTGCTGGATGCCGCGTGTTTCGGATAAATACTTTACGGCGGCATCGATATCGAGGCTTTCCCGGGCGCCGTATGAGAAATCCAGCCGATTGCCATCACTCTGACCGCTCCCACGGTAGCTGAACAACAGGACCTGATATCCAGCCTGGTGCAGGGGTGCCACCAACGAAAGACCCTGGCGCAGATCCTTCGCAGTGGCGGGAGCATAAAGAATTGCCGGGGATTGCGGGTCATCACATGGGAAAAACCAGCCGCGCAGGGTCAGCCCGTCCGTGGTGGGAAATGAGACATTTTCGTGCTCAAGATCAAGGTACTTGCGGGGATACGTGACAATCAACGGGGGCAGTGTGGCAACCATCTCTCCAACGATTGGGCTAACCGCGGCAGCCAAGGATAAACCAATAAAAATACCGGTAAATGCAGTTATTTTTTTTAATTTCAAAGACTGCTCCAATAATATTTGCTCAATAACCCCCACAAGATCAATCGAGCAGGATCAGGCTTTCCAGGGATTGTGATGAAGCAAAAATGGTATGTAATTCAATCGCTTCAAAGCCGCTGGCAAGCTCCAGCCTGGTGGTGTGCAGAGATTGGGATTATATCACCGGGAATCCTCAGTGTATATGTGTACAATACCAAATTAAATAAGTTCTCATGTGTTGGTGCCCCCACGGAAACTCGAATGGCACCCCTCGATGGGGCACAGATTATAAAAATAACATCACCATTTTCAGGTGATGTTATCGTGGTGCCCCCACGGGGACTCGAATGGCACCCCTCGATGGGGCGCAGGTTATAAAAATAACATCACCATTTTCAGGTGATGTTATCGTGGTGCCCCCACGGGGACTCGAATATCACCCCTCGATGGGGCGCAGGTTATAAAAATAACATCACCATTTTCAGGTGATGTTATCGTGGTGCCCCCACGGGGACACCTCCCATAGACGTAAAATAA
>CALMHE010000160.1 GCA_937863865.1 uncultured Anaerolineaceae bacterium
AACCCCCACAGATACTTCAACCCCCTCCCCGACGCCGACCCCCACGCTGGAAATCCGGGGCAACGGCATTCTGGCTGCCGGGGATATTGCCATGTGCGGCAGGGAAGAATCCAGCTGGACGGCGGCGATGATGGAGGTCTTCCCGGATGATATTCTGCTGATGGGGGATATTTCCAATGATTATGGAACTGTTGAACAATATGCAGACTGTTTTGACCCCGATTGGGGGCGGTACAAGACCCGGATCCACGCCGTCCCCGGCAACCACGATTATTACAGCGGGGGCGGTCCGTTTTATGATTACTTTGGTCCCGCAGCAGGTCCGGCGGGTGTTGGTTATTACAGTTTTGACCTGTACGGCTGGCACATCATCGGCTTGAACAGCAATTGCGACCTTGTCGGCGGCTGCGCACCAGACTCAACCCAGTACCAATGGCTCGTTGAGGATCTCAATTCACACCCGGCGCAATGCACACTGGCTTTCTGGCACCACCCCTTTTTTTCCTCCCTGATTGCGGGAGGTTCCACCAATATGTTTTATTTCATCCAGGCGCTGTATGATGCCGGGGCGGATGTGGTTCTGAATGGACACAACCACGTGTACAACCGGTTCCTTCCCATGGATCCCCAGGGCAATGTTGACCTGAAGCGGGGGCTGCGGGAATTTGTCGCCGGCACGGGCGGCGCCTGGCTGCAAAGTGATTTTGTGGATCCACCGGAACGCGAGGTCGAGATTTCAACCTGGGGTTTGCTGCGTCTGGAGCTGGGGGAAGGCTATTACCGCTGGAGTTTTTACGACACCGATCTGCAATTGCTGGACGATGGCGAAGGCTGGTGCCACTGATCCCCCCAGCAGCCGGTTACAGAGTGTAGGTCATCAATACCAATTCCACCCGTTCCACCCAGCCGATGGATTCCCAGAAGCGGCGGGCGCTGTGGTTATCCGCATAAACGAAAATATGACATTTCTCAATTCCCATTGCGCCCAGGCGGCTGATGCAGGCATCCGCCAGGCGTGCCCCGATTCCCTGCCGGCGGTGGGATGGAGCCACTGCCAGGTGATGCAGGTAGCCGCGCCGACCGTCCGTCCCACAGATGACCGCCCCAACGATGGTTTCCCCCTCCAATTCCACGAAACTCAAGCCCGGGTTGTGCTCCAAAAACGCCCCGATTTCCGCCCGACCGTCGGATTTGCCCAACCCAATCCCTTCACAGGCTGCCCAGAGGGCATAAACTTCATCGTAATCAGCCGGTGTCATTTCCCGCAGAGCCATTGTTCACCTTCCTGTAGAGATTTTCCAGTTCTTCGGCATCCAGAAAGCCGTCAGCGGCGGACGCCGTGCCAATTTTATGCGAAGCAAATACCACCGCCTGGCGCAAAGCCCCGCGGGCATCACCGGTGGCTGTGAAACAGTGTAAAAATGCCGAGAACAAGGCGTCACCGGCACCGATGGAGTTGACCACCGGACGGGTTTGCACTGCCGGGATGAGTTCGATGGACTTCTCCGGGCGCAAGCCGAGCAGCGCCCCCCGGCTCCCCAGACCAATCACCACCACCGGGGCGGAATACCTCCCCCACAGCGCTTGCATCCATTCCTCCGGCGGCAGGGGCAGGCGTTCATCGCTCATGAAAAGAACATCCGCGGCTGACAGGAAATCCATGTTGTAGGGGTCGTCCAGGCTGGAAATGGTATGCACATCGGTGGCAATCCGCCTGCCAGCCTGTTTCGCCATCCCCAACAGCGGACGGCTGAAGTTAATGTTGCACAGAACCGCCAGGTCGCACTCCGCCAGGGCTGCAGCGGCGCGTTCCGGTGGATAAATCCGGGTCTGGATGTCCTTGAGATCGACGTGAATCTGGCGGCGCCCGGTTTCATCGTAGAGGATGGCGGAATGAGCGGTCTGCGGCAGGAGTGCAAGCACATCCTCCCCCGGTATGCCGTCATCCGCCAGGGCATCCCGCACCAGCCGACCCGCCTGGTCGGTACCGATAAGTGAGAGAAAACGGACCGCATCGCCCAGCCTGGTGAGTGCGAGCGAGAGGTTGTAACCCACCCCTGAAACCCGGCTTTGCACACCCCCGAAGGGGAAATTGACCGGGTTGTACTCCAATGGGAAACCCTCCACCCGCACGGTGGTTTCCAGGTTGATGAGACCGGATACAAGAATATTCATGCCATAAATTATACTTGACTGCAAGGTTCAATTATTCATTAGAAATATGTTTGAACTCCCACCGCGCGACTTGCCAACTGGGCTGAACCGGCGTAGAATTACACTGCGAGTCTTTTAGGCTCGATTTGCAGGAATAATGAGGTGATATGTATGCCGGTTTATACCTATCGGTGCGAAAACTGTGGGGTTCAGTTCGAGCAAACCCAAAAATTTACCGATAATCCTTTAACGGTCTGCCCGGAATGCGGATTCCCAGCGCTCCACAAGGTCTATCAACCGGTTGGTATCGTTTTCAAAGGCTCAGGCTTTTACGCGACCGACCATCGTTCTCCTTCCGGAGCACCGCGCACCCATTCCACTCACACCGAGGAAAAATCCTCCTCATCGGAAGATAAAGCTGACGTAAAAGTAAAAGATACCGCCAAACCCGCTGAGAGCAAGGTTTCCAACTCGGAATCATCAAACAACAGCGAGTAAACCTCATGTCCTACCCGCACGACCCGAATTTGCCCCGTGACCTCGGGGATGGTTTGATTCTGCGCCGCTCCACCGCCGCCGACATGGACCGCCTGGCAGTGTTCAACGAACGGATTCATACCGCCGATGATAGCCCGGACGAATTGCTGCCCGGGGATCGGATTGCCGCCTGGACGCGCGATCTGCTGCGCGGCGACCATCCCACCTTTGGCGTGGGTGATTTTACCCTGGTCGAAGAAACACGCAGCGGCAGGATTGTCTCCGCCCTCAACCTCATTCCCCAGATCTGGACCTTTGACGGCATTCCCTTCCCGGTGGGACGCCCAGAACTGGTCGGCACGGACCCCGAATACCGCAACCGGGGATTGATCCGGGCACAATTTGATGTTGTACACGAATGGAGCCGGGCGAGTGGCGAGCTGGTTCAGGCAATCACCGGCATCCCTTATTATTACCGCCAGTTTGGTTACGAAATGACCTTGAACCTGGGCGGCTCCCACAAGGGTTTTGCCCCTCAAAACGTTCCCTTATTGAATGAAGGGGAAACCGAGCCCTATGTCATCCGACCGGCAACGCCGGCGGACCTGCCGTGGATTGCCTGCACCGCTGAACATGCCTGGCGCCGCCAGCCGGTTGCCCCCCTGCGCGATGATGCTCTCTGGCGCTACGAGCTGGACGGAAAAAATGATTTTGATGTGAACCGGGTGGTTCTTTACATGATTGTCCACGCCGCCAACAGCGAACCGGTCGGCTTTCTGGCGTGCCCGCCCTACCCGTGGGGGAAAACCCAGTTTGCCACCACCTATGAACTGGCGGATGGCGCCTCCTGGCAGGCTGTCACGCCCTGCGTGCTGCGCCACCTGTGGGAGCTGGGGCAGAAAAACTGCACCCTCATTAACCGCCAGTGTGATGGAATTGGTCTGGCACTTGGGGAAGAGCACCCGGCATACGCGGTCACAGCCAACAGCCTGCCGGTGACCCGCAAGCCCTACGCCTGGTTCATCCGCGTTCCCGATCTACCCGCCTTCCTCATGCATGTCCGTCCGGCGCTGGAAGCCCGCCTGACAAAATCGCCGGTCTGCGGTTTTACAGGAACCATCCAGGTTTCTTTTTACCGCGGGAAGGCACACCGCTGGACATTTGACAATGGTCGGTTGAACCATATCGAGCAGGTTGACCTGGCGTGGAACAAGGTGGATTGCGGCTTCCCGGATTTGACAATCCTGCAGTTGATTTTTGGCTACCGCAGCCTGGACGAATTGCGCCATGCCTTCGCAGATATCTGGGCAAACGAACGCGCAACCCATGTCTTGAATGCATTGTTTCCACACTGCCCGTCCGACATCTGGGCAGTGTGTTAACCGGCAGCAGTTTGAAATGGAAGGATTATGACACAATCTTCTAGGAATAAATTCAAATCCGGAGCACGGGAAAAGGCTCAACGCAACCGTCAACGGATATTGTTTGGCGTGCTGGCTTTTTTACTGATCGTTTCCTGGGTGCTCTCCCTGGT
>CALMHE010000161.1 GCA_937863865.1 uncultured Anaerolineaceae bacterium
GGGGAGTGATTGCATCCTGGCGGGCGTAAAACGAACGGGCTGCGACTTCCATCAGGCACTGCCCCGCCAAACCCAGCAGGAAAGCCCGGGTCACCCAGACCAACAAGTCAGTGCCAGCTTCGTCGAATCCAAAGACGAGTGAGAGCAGGGGTTTTAATCCAAGGGACAGGACGGCGGCGACAGGCAGGGTCAGTGCCACCAGAACCCGGATGGAATTTTCGATGGTTCGCTTGAATGCCACCCATTGCCGGGTGGCTGCCATTTCGGACAGGGTGGGCAGCATGGCGGTGCCAATGGCAGTACCGATCAGGGTTTCCGGAACCTGTAGAATCATCCAGCCATAGGTCAGTGCGGACACGGCGCCTTCCTGCAGACGGGAGGCGAAATTATCCCTTGCCAGGAAGATGAGTTGGATAAACAACATGGTGATCAGCCGGGGTCCCATCAATTTTAGGACTTTACGCACACCTTCCGTCCGGATGCCGATGTGCGGAGTCCACTGGAAACGATAGCGAATGAGACCGGGGATCTGGATGCCCAGGTGTAAAATGGCGCCACTAATGACCCCATACACCAATCCCTGAACGCCCAATCCAAAGGCAGGCAGGGTTACCGGACCAATTGTGAAGCCCTGTTCCGGAGCGAGGACGAGTGCCCCGAAAATTTGCCCGATGTTATACAGAATGGGCGCCATAGCCGGCAGGAGGAAGTGCTGGTTGGCTTGCAAGCCGGCAATCACCAGCCCGCTGATGGTAAAAATCATGGTGGCAATTAAATTCAAACGCATTAATTCAGCAACCAGATCCTGCTGGGCTTCACCGAATCCGGGGGCAATTCCAACTTCACTGCGCACCAGCTGCGGGGCAAATATGGCAACCAGAACAGCCAGGATGCCGGTTAGGATAAATGCCAGGTTGGCTATCCGGCTGAACAGATCCCAGGCGGCTTTCCGCCCATCCGTGGTAAGCACTTCCGTCAGTACGGGGATAAAAGCCATAGCCAGCGCACCGCCGGATATTAATGCAAAGAGTAAATCGGGTATGTTGTTTGCGACATTAAACGCATCGAGTTCCGCCGAGAGACCAAAGCGGCGGGCAATGATCACCTGGCGCAGGAATGCCACTCCCTTGTCAATGGCAAAGAAACCACCCACCAACAGGGCAGCGCGGGTTAATCGGGTTGTGTGTTTTTTTTGTTCAGCCAAGGGCAACATCCAACAACATCATGATGGCAAAACCCAACATGGCACCGATCGTGGAAATATCGGAATGTTCACCCTGTTGAGCTTCGGGGATTAATTCTTCAATGACGACATATATCATGGCTCCGGCGGCAAATGCCAGGGCGTAGGGAAGGATGGGGCGCATCAAGAGGACTGCCGCAGCTCCCAGAATGCCGGCGATGGGTTCTACAATTCCGGAGAGTTGCCCCCAGAAGAAGGATTGCCTGCGGGAAAGCCCTTCCCTTCGCAGTGGGGCTGAAACCGCCAGACCTTCAGGGAAGTTTTGCAACCCGATGCCGATTGCCAGGGCGACTGCTCCGGGCAGAGACGCCTGCTCCAAACCAATGGCAGCAGCACCAAAGGCGACACCCACTGCCAGCCCCTCCGGAATATTATGGAGCGAAATGGCGAGGATTAATAACACACTGCGCTGCCAGCTGGTTTTTACACCTTCCGGAACCATGCCTGGTATGCCAAAATGAAGGTGGGGCAGGAGCTTGTCAACGGCGAAAAGAAATGCCCCGCCCAGTAAAAAACCGACGATGGCGGGGACCCAGCTCCCTCCAGACATTTCAATGGAAGGAGCCAGAAGCGACCAGTAGGAGGCGGCAATCATCACACCCGCGGCAAACCCCAGCATGCCATTCAACAGCCGCCGGTTCACATGGTGGGTGAGGAATACTCCGGCAGCGCCCAGGGCAGTCACACCCCAGGTGAAAAGGGTTGCCAGCAGCGCCTGTAAAATCGGATTAAGGGATTGAAGGAAGTTTATCATCGTCCATCCTGGTGATTTGGATCTTCTCCCAAACAATTGTACCCGCTCTTTGAAAGAAACATCAAATTTTGGGGACTGGAATGGTACTTGCATTAATCCTGGGAAACAACCCACTCGGGTGTCACCCCCAAAAAAACGCTCTGATATAATTCTTATACTTTGCTTTGATAGGATTAATCATCCCCGTGCTATAATCCTTTCGAGCCCTCGAATGGGTCAATCAAGGAAGGATAGTAAATTATGATGCGATTTGATCGATTTACCGAACGTGCCCAGGAAGCTGCTCAAAGAGCTGCCGAAATTATCCAACGATATGGGCACAATCAAATTGACACGGAGCATATCCTGCTGGCGTTGATTGAACAACCCCAGGGTGTGATTTCGCAAATTCTGGAAATTCTTAAAGTGGATCCGGTAATGTTGACCGACAGGCTGGATTACATTCTGCGTACAAGTCCCAAAGCCAGCATCTTTGCCGGCGGGCAGGGGCAGATCTTCATCACTCCGCGGGTCAAGCGCATCATTGACCTGGCGAATGAGGAAGCCAGCCGTTTGAAGGATGAATATATCTCCACCGAGCATATTTTTCTGGCGGTTTTAACAGAACGCAACACTCCCGCTGCCCGTCTGTTGGAAGGAGCTGGAGTCACCCGTGACCGCGTTAATGATGCCATTCTCCAACTGCGCGGCGGGCAGCGGGTGACGGATCCCCAGGCGGAGACCCGCTATCGGACATTGGAGAAATATTCGCGCGATCTGACCACGCTGGCGCGTGAAGGCAAGTTGGATCCGGTCATCGGCAGGGACATGGAAATCCGCCGGGTCATGCAGATTCTCTCCCGCCGCACGAAGAACAACCCGGTATTAATCGGTGAGGCGGGCGTGGGCAAAACTGCCATCGTGGAAGGTTTGGCACAAAAAATTGCGACCAATGATGTCCCCGAGCTTCTGATGGGGCGGCGGGTGATCTCCCTTGACCTGGGAGCAATGATTGCCGGCTCCCGTTTCAGGGGTGAGTTTGAGGAACGGTTGAAAGCTGCCATTGAAGAAGTCCAGCGTTCCGAGGGTGAGATCATCCTTTTCATTGATGAACTTCATACTGTGGTCGGTGCGGGTGCGGCACAGGGCGCCATGGATGCTTCCAACATGTTGAAACCAGCCCTCTCCCGGGGTGAACTGCAATGCATCGGTGCCACCACGCTGGATGAATACCAAAAATATATTGAGAAGGATGCCGCTTTGGAGCGCCGGTTCGCCCCTGTCTTTGTGGACGAACCAACGGTGGATGATACCATCAAGATGCTTTATGGACTGCGCGACCGTTATGAAGCCCACCACAAGGTCCACTTTTCCGATGAAGCCCTGGTGGCATCAGCCCGATTGTCGTCGCAATACGTCACAGACCGCCATTTGCCGGATAAGGCGATTGACCTGATGGATGAAGCTGCCGCCAAGTTACGGGTTGCACTTTATTTGATGCCGCCCGATTTGAAACAAAAGAAAGTGGAGCTTGACCGCTTAAAAGCCGAAGAGGAGCAGGCGGGTGTTGAACGTGATTACGAGCGTGCCGCCCGCAAGAAAGCTGAACGCCTGCGGCTGGAAGAGGAATTCAATGAGGAACGTGATCGGTGGGAAGCCGACCATAAATTAGATGAAGTGGTGGATGTGAATGATATTGCTGAAGTGGTCGCCCAATGGACAGGGATTCCTGTCAGCCAGATGATGGAAACTGAAGCCGAGAAACTTCTACGGATGGAGGAGCGTCTCCACGAGCATATCATCGGGCAGGACGAAGCCATTCACGCCATATCCGATGCCATCCGGCGCGCCCGGGCTGGCTTGAAGGATCCCAACCGTCCCATCGGTTCGTTTATTTTTATTGGTCCTTCCGGTGTGGGGAAAACCGAGCTGGCAAAAGCACTGGCGGAATTCATGTTTGGCGATCCCGAAGCCCTTGTCCGTTTGGACATGAGTGAATACCGTGAACAACACACGGTTTCCCGCCTGTTCGGCGCACCTCCGGGATATGTGGGGTATGAGGAGGGCGGTCAACTCACCGAGGCAGTCCGCCGTCGACCATACCGGGTGATTCTCTTTGATGAAATTGAAAAAGCCCACCCCGAGGTCTGGAATTCATTGCTGCAAATCCTGGACGATGGTCGCCTGACGGATGGACAGGGCAGGGTGGCGGATTTCCGCAACACGGTTCTGATCATGACCAGCAACCTGGGAACGGAATTTGTCCAGCATGGCGGAACCCTGGGCTTTCTGCGCCCAAGCGACTCGGCTGAGG